>NZ_MQUI01000024.1:0-56624 GCF_001970915.1 Sphingomonas sp. Sph1(2015) | reverse complement strand
GCCGCCCCCGCCCGCAACCGTCGCTCCCGAGGTCGAACGGCTGCGCGATGCGGCGCTGAACGATACGGTCGCCTGGGATATCGTCGAGGGGCTGACGACCGAAGTCGGCCAGCGGCTGGCCGGCACCGAAGCCGAAGCGCGCGCACGGGCATGGTCGGTGGCCAGGCTGACGGCGCTGGGCTTCAAGAATGTGCGGATCGAGCCCTATCGGATGCCGGTGTGGGAACGCGGCGCCGAGAGCGCGGAAATCCTGGCGCCCTTCCCGCAGAAGTTGACGCTGGCCGCGCTCGGCAATTCGGGCGCGACACCGGCGGGCGGCCTGACGGGCGAGGTCGCGGTCTTCCCCAGCATGGCGGCGTTCCAATCGGCGCCCGATGACGCGATCCGCGGCAAGATCGTCTATATCGGCAATGCCATGCCCCGGACCCAGGATGGTTCGGGCTATGGCGCCTATGGCACGGCGCGCTTCACCGGCCCTGCGCTGGCGGCCAGGCGCGGCGCGGTCGCGATCGTCATCCGCTCGATCGGCACCGACCATCATCGCTTCCCCCATACCGGCACCACCAACTTCCCCGAGGGCGTGAAGCCCATTCCGGCGGCCGCGCTCTCGGTTCCCGACGCCGAGCAGCTGGAGCGGATTGCCAGCCGGGGCCAGCCGGTCCGCATGAAGCTGGTCCTGACCCCGCGTATGGTCGGCACCCGCGAATCGGGCAACGTCATCGCCGAAGTGCCCGGCAGCGATCCGTCGGCGGGCATCGTGCTGGTCGGCGGCCATCTCGACAGCTGGGACCTCGGGACGGGCGCGATCGATGATGCCAGCGGTATCGCGATCACCGCCGCGGCGGCCAAGCGGATCATGGATGCGGGTCAGCCGCGTCGGACCATCCGCGTCGTCTGGTTCGGGGCCGAGGAAGTCGGCGGCATGGGCGGCGAGGCCTATGCCAAGGCCCATGCCGGTGAGCGCCATGCCACGGCATCGGAAAGCGACTTCGGCGCGGACCGGGTCTGGCGGTTCGAGGTCAACCTGCCCGCCACCGCCAGGCCGGTCGCGGACCGGCTCCAGACCGCGCTCGCGCCGCTGGGCATCACGCGGGGCAGCGGCCTGGGCGGCGACGGCACCGATATCGGCCCGACGATCAAGCTCGGGACCGCCGGGATCGACCTGAACCAGTCGGGATGGGATTATTTCGATACTCATCACACGCCCGACGACGTGCTGGATCGCGTCGATCCGGCGGCGCTTCGCCAGAATGTCGCCGCCTGGACCGCCATGCTGGCGGTCGTCGCCAACGCGCCCGAAGCGATCGGCCCGGTCAGCCCACGCTGATCCGTCGGATTCATGGTAACCTTTTGGTAACGTCAACGCCTTGAAAAAGCCCGATCCGTGCCATCGGTTCGTCGCGAACCTTGCTTGTCCGTGAATTTTGCGGATTGACCGCGATGAACCGCACGTTATTTGAGCCGCTTCGCGACGGCATTCGGGCCGGCCGCGATTTTTGCTTTGCTTGGGAGCATTCGAATGAAGAAGATCGCTTTCGTTCTCGCTGCCGCCGGCCTGATGTCCGTCGCCGCCTGCAACAAGTCGCCGGAAGCTGCCGCTGTTGAGAACAACGCGGACATGCTGGCTGACAACATGGAAATGTCGGCTGACAACATGGAAGCCGCTGCGGACAACACCTCGAACGCTGCTGCTGCCGCGACCCTCGAGAACGCTGCCGACAACATGAACGCCGCTGCCGACAACGTCCGTGACGCTGCCGACGCCAAGGCGGACAACATGCAGTAATAGCCGCCTCGGACCTTCGGGTCCGAAGCGCCGACTGCTATGTCGGAAAAGGGCGCTTTCCATGCGGAAGCGCCCTTTTTCTTTGTCTCATTTCCTGTGCAAAGATGCCGCACGACGCTTGCGAAGTCCGGCTGCATCACGCTAACGACATTTGCGGTGGGGCCTGTAGCTCAACGGTTAGAGCTGGCCGCTCATAACGGCTAGGTTGCGGGTTCGAGTCCTGCCGGGCCCACCAAACCTCCCCTCGATATCGGCCATTATCGATCCCTGTCGTCGGCAAGCTCGAGCGACGCCGCGTTGATCCGGCTGATCTCCACCAGCACATCCGACGTTTCGATCGACAGGTTGCGCACCTCCTCGGCGACGACCGCGAATCCGCGCCCCTGGTTTCCCAACCGCGCAGCCTCGATATTCGCATTCAGGGCGACCAGCCGGGTGTTGGCCGAAATCCGGCCCACCCGCTCCAGCATGGCCACGGTTTCGCGATTCAGATCGTCGCGTTGTCGAATGACGCGCGTCAGATCGCGCTCATGCGTCACATCGACAAAGGTCAGCACCGCGCCGTGATCGGGCTGCGGGTGATAGGTGATCTCCAGGACATGACCATCATCGAAATGGTGGTCGAACTGACGCCGCGCCCCCTCACGCGCCCATTGCCGGTGATTGTCGAGGATGGCTGCCTTTCGAACATCCGACCAGCCCACCGCATTGCCCACATGGTGGAGATAATCGGCCAGGCTCGACCCCCTGGTCACGGCGCTGTCCGGCAGACCGAACATACGGCCAACATAATGATTGATCAGGATGATCCGCTCGTCCCAATCATAGATCACGATACCGTGCCGGACATGTTCCATGACCAGCGCCAGCTGCTCCGCCGCACTCACCGACACTGGTTGACCTCATCATTTATAACTTATGTTGCCCTTAACAGCTTTCCCACTAGATGAAAGCGCGACGCATTTTTACTGATGAAATGGGCCTTGTCGGGGCGACATATGGTCTTCTAAGGTGCGGTCAAACACGGTCATGAAAGGTAGGATTGATGGCGGTTAAGGGCGATCCGAAGGTCATCGAGTATTTGAACGAGGCGCTCAAGAACGAGCTGACCGCGATCAACCAGTATTTCCTGCATTACCGGCTGCTCGACCACTGGGGCGTCTACAAGCTCGCCCAATTCGAGTATAAGGAATCCATCGACGAGATGCGCCATGCCGACTGGCTGGCCGAACGCATCCTGTTCCTGGACGGACTGCCGAATTTCCAGCTGCTGGGTCGCCTGCGCATCGGCGAGACGGTCGAGGAAGTGCTCAAAGGCGATCTGGCCATCGAGGTCGAGGCCGTCGCCCAGCTGAAGGAAGCCATCGCCTATTGCGAGGAAGTTCGCGACTATGTCAGCCGCGACCTGTTCCAGCGCATCCTGGCGAGCGAGGAAGAGCATGTCGACACGCTGGAGCGCCAGTTCGAGATGATCGCGCGCATGGGCATCCAGAACTATGTCCAGTTGAACGCGATGGCGGAAAACGATACGCCCAAGTCGGGCGCGGCTCCGCATCTTCAGGGATAAGGCGACGGGGGCGGGTCATGAGGCCCGCCCCCTGTCCCCGGGCATCACCCACCCACCCGTTCAGCCTGAGCGAAGTCGAAGGCCACGGGAAAACGCGTGTTGCGCCCTTGGGCCGATGCCAGCCCCTTGGCCTTCGACTTCGCTCAGGCTGAACGGGTGGTTGGATAGGCGGCTCCAGTTGAGCCGCCCGCCCCCTCAATCCTTCTTGCCGAAC
The DNA here is from genome assembly GCF_001970915.1 of Sphingomonas sp. Sph1(2015). Classification (NCBI taxonomy): domain Bacteria; kingdom Pseudomonadati; phylum Pseudomonadota; class Alphaproteobacteria; order Sphingomonadales; family Sphingomonadaceae; genus Sphingomonas; species Sphingomonas sp. Sph1(2015). The sequence goes on along the minus strand of NZ_MQUI01000024.1, from coordinate 53,057 downwards.
GGGTTCTTCGGCGCACGCAGTGTCAGGCGCACCGGCACCGCACCGAAACCCAGCTCCCGCCGCATCGAATTGACCAGATACCGCTCATAGCTGGCGGGCAGCTGATCGACGCGGGTGCCGAAGATGACAAAGCTCGGCGGACGCGACTTGACCTGGGTAACATAGCGCAGCTTGATCCGCTTGCCGCCGGGCGCAGGCGGGGGATTGGCCTCGACCGCGCGCTCGAACCAGCGGTTGAGTTCGCCGGTCGGCACACGCTTCGACCAAGCCGCGCGAGTCTCGAACGCGGCTTCAATCAGCGTATCGAGACCCTTGCCGGTCGCTCCCGACACGGTGAGAAGCGGCACGCCCTTCACCTGGCTGAGCCCGTCTTCGAGCGCCTTGCGAACGCCGTTGAACAGTGAAGACGGACTTTCCGCGACATCCCACTTGTTGAGCGCGATCAGCAGGGCGCGGCCCTCTTCCAGCACACGGTCGGCGATGCGCAGATCCTGCGATTCCAGACCCAGCGTCGCATCAAGCAGCAGCACCACGACCTCGGCAAAATCGACCGCGCGCAACGCGTCGGCGACGGACAGCTTTTCCAGCTTATCCTGCACCTTGGCCTTTTTGCGCATACCCGCCGTATCGATCAGGCGGACCTGCCGCACCTCGCCGTCACGGTCGTGCCATTCCCAATCGATCGCGATCGAATCGCGCGTGATACCCGCTTCCGGCCCCGTGATCAGGCGATCCTGGCCCAGGAAACGGTTGATGAGCGTCGACTTGCCCGCATTGGGGCGGCCCACGATCGCCAGCTTGAGCGGCGCGAAGGGGTTTTCGAGGTCGACCTCCTCCTCTTCCTCAACCTCACGGTCGATAAAGGGCAGCAGCGCCTCGAACAGGTCGCCCACGCCTTCGCCATGTTCGGCGGACAGCTGGACCGGATCGCCGAAGCCGAGCGCCAACGCCTCAAGGATGCCCTGTTCGGCCGCACGGCCCTCCGCCTTGTTGGCGGCGAGCACGATCGGCGTGTCGGAGCTGCGCAGCCAGCGGGCGATTTCCTCGTCGAGCGGCATGATCCCCGCACGGGCGTCGACCAGAAAAAGTGCGACATCGGCCTCGCTGACCGCCGCTTCGGTCTGGCGGCGCATCCGGCCGGGCAATGTGTCGGGGTCTTCGTCTTCGTAACCGGCCGTATCGATGATACGGAAATCCAGGCCGAGCAAGTGCGCGTCGCCTTCGCGCCGGTCACGGGTCACTCCGGGCCGGTCGTCGACCAGCGCCAGCTTCTTTCCGACCAGACGATTGAACAGCGTCGACTTGCCGACATTGGGACGGCCGACGATCGCGACGATAGGGAGATTAGCCATCGCCCCCCGTTAGCGAAAGGCGAGCCTTTCGTCACGCGTATAGCGGTACAAATGTGCCGCCCCGTGGAACAAATGTCCCACGGGGCGATATGGCATCACTTGAAGGCGGTGATCCGCCCCTTCTGGTCGAGGACGTACAGCACATTGTTGGCGACGATCGGCGGCAGCGCAAACGGCGTCTTGGTGTCGACCGCCGCCTGGACGGATCCGTCCCCCGGATTGGCGTAGACGATCTGCCCTTCCGAATTGGTCAGGATCAGGCGGTTGCCCGCCAGCACCGGGCCGAACCAGGTGATCGCGCCGGTCTTCTTCTTTTCCTTGTGGAAACGCTGGAGCTGCGCGATCCAGCGGGCCTTGCCGCTCGACCGGGCCAGCGCGACCAGACGTGCGTCGTCGGTGACGAGGAAAATCCACTCGCCCGCGATCCACGGGGTCGAGAGCCCGGCGAAATTCTGCTCCCACAGACGCTGGCCGGTCGACAGTTCCAGCGCGACCATGCGGCCGCCCTGGCCCAGCGCATAGACGCGGCCCTGGTCGATCACCGGCGCGGCGTCGATGTCCGACAGGGTCGACACCGAGGTGGAAATGCTCGTCCGCGACAGCGCGTCCTGCCACAGCAGACGGCCATTTTCATAACGATAGGCGTTCAACTCGCCGCTGGAGAAACCGGCGACGACCGTCCCCTGGCTGGCCGACGGAGCCGCGACGCCGTACACGCCCTGTGTCTCCAGCGTCCCCTGCCCGGCCCAGACGATCTTACCGTCTGCCTGGTTGATGGCGTAAAGCTGATTGTCCTGGGTCAGGACATAGACATTGCCGTTGGCGATGGTCGGCGATCCACGCAACGGGCCGCTGGGCTTGGCGCGCCACAGCACCTTGCCGTCGGCGGCGCTGGCCGCGATCACATCGCCCAGACCGTCCGACGCGAACACCGTGCCGCTGTCATAGCTGGCCCCGCCGCCGAAGCGGGCAAGGCGGTTCGCGTCACCCTCGGTGATGCCGGTCGACCACAGGCGCGCGCCGGTATCGGCGTTCATCGCGACGAGATTGCCCTCGACATCGACGACGAACAGCTTGCCCTCGGCCACGACCGGCGCGGCGCCCAGCGGATCACGTGCCGAACCGCCGTTGATCGTCGCGGTCCACAGGCGCTGCGGCTGCTCCGCCAGCGCGAGCTGGCCCATCGACTTGGCGGCGTTGCCGCCCGGCTGCGACCATTCGGGGTTCGCCTCGGGCGCGGGCAGCAGGACCTGAACGTCGGCGATCGTCTTGTCCGCCTCGACCCCTGTCTCCGACACCAGGATCGGGATGCGATTGCCCACGGTCGGCGTTTTCTTGGGCGCGCCCTTGAATACCCCGCAGGCGCCCAGCGCCATCAGCGCGGCGAGCGCTGCCGAGGTGCGGAAATGCTTCGTCATTGGGTCTTGGTGTCCTCACTCTGGCCGACCGCGTCGACCCCCAATACGCTGGCCATCTGAACCGCACGTTGCCGCAACGTATCGGGCACATCCTTGTCGCTGGCAATCTGGCCGAACAAACGGCCTGCCTGGTCGCGCTTGTTCATGCGCAGATAGGCTATAGCAACCATCTCGCCCGCGCTGCCGAAATAGGCGTTGCCGGGCACCGCCATGCCGCCCAGCCGCGCCACGACGGCCTCGGGCTTCATCGTGTCATATTCGGCCATGGTCTGGCGGAGCAGCGCCAGGTCGCGGAACGGCTGGGCCAGCGACGTGTCGTTGGCGATGGCGGCAAAGCGGGCCACAGCGCCCTTCATGTCGTCCTTCTGCAACAGAATGTCGGCCTGGGTGAACTCGGCGAGCGCGCGATAGGCATCGACATTGGTGTTGGACAGCGCCTTCAGCTTCTCGCCCGCCGTCTTGGTGTCGTTCTGGCCCAGCGCGTCATAAGCGGCCTGCAGCTGTTCCCCATCGACACCCGCCGCCTGATGCTGGCGATGCTGCCAATAAAGATAGCCGCCGAACGCCGCGAGTGCGACGATGATCGCCGCGCCGACGATAAGGCCCCACCGGGTCCAGAAAGACGTCAGCCTTTCGCGACGCAGTTCGTCGTCGACCTCGCTCAAAAAGGCCTGGCTGGATTGGGGCGTTAGGGCCAAGACGGGCTCCGCTATTCTGGATCAAGGCAATATAGAAGCCGCGACCTTTAGCGAGGAGCGGCCCCCGTGGGAAGCGGGCTTGGCTTATCCCCCCTCGCGCGGGGCATAGATCTGCTCCGGCCCCGGGAAGCGGCGGGCGCGGACATCCTCGGCATAGGCACGTGCCGCCTCGCCGATACGGTCGCCCATCGTCTCGTAACGGCGGACGAAGCGGGCGGTGCGGTCGAACAGGCCGAGCATGTCCTCTCCCACCAGCACCTGGCCGTCGCACTCCGCCGACGCACCGATGCCGATGGTCGGACAGGCGATACGCTGGGTGATCTCGATCGCGATCGGCTCGACCACGCCCTCGATCACGACCGAAAAGGCCCCCGCCTCGGCCACGGCCACCGCGTCGGCGATGATCTTCCCGGCCTCCTCGGGCGTACGACCGCGCGCGCCATAGCCGCCCAGCACGTTCACCGCCTGCGGGGTCAGGCCGACATGGCCCATGACGGGGATGCCGCGCTCGACCAGGAAGCGGACGGTCGGCGCCATCGCGACGCCGCCCTCCAGCTTGACCGCCGCCGCCCCGGTCTCCTTCAGGAGCCAGGCGGCGTTCTCGAACGCCCTTTCCGGGCTGGCCTCATAGCTGCCGAAGGGCAGGTCGATGACGACGACTGCGTGATAGCTGCCCCGCACCACCGCAGCACCGTGCGCCGCCATCATCTGGAGCGTGACCGGCACGGTCGAGGGCAGGCCGTAGATTACCTGCCCCAGGCTGTCGCCGACCAGCAGCATGTCGCAATGCGGATCGAGCAATTGCGCCGAGCGCACCGTATAGGCGGTCAGCATGACCAGCGGCGTCTGCCCCTTGGCACGGCGGATGGCGGGCACGGTCAGCCGCTTCATCGGCGCGGGCGTGGGATTGGCGCGGCTGGTCGCGGTGTCGAGCGTGTAGGTCGTGGACATGACCAAAGCCTCTAACCCGTGTCCGCCGTGCGCTCCACCCCCTTGGTCCGTCAGAAGATTTCGCCGTAGGCCTCGGGCTTGAACCCCAGGGTCAGCGCGCCGTCACGGTCGAGCACCGGCCGCTTGATGAGCGACGGCTGCGCCTGCATCAGCCGGATCGCCTTGTCGGCATCGATCTCCTGCCGGTCGGCCTCATCCAGCTTGCGGAAGGTCGTGCCCGCCCGGTTGAGCAGCTTTTCCCAGCCGAGCTGATCGACCCAGCGGCGGAGCGTGGCTTCGTCGATACCGTCGGTCTTGTAGTTGTGGAAACGATACGCGACGCCGTGCTGGTCGAGCCAGACGCGGGCCTTTTTCATCGTGTCGCAGTTCGGGATGCCGTAGAGAGTGGTGGTCATATTACCTCGGATTCAGGAAGCCCGCCGCGTTTAACGAAATGCAACAGGATAGGGGAAGCGTGGCCTTTGACTTCGCTCAGGCTGAACGGATGTCGGGACGTGGGTCGTTCAAACCTCCACTCCGTTCAGCCTGAGCGAAGTCGAAGGCCAAGGGAAACCCCTCACATCCTAACCCCTGGCAACTCACACAGGCTGGCGCCCTTCCCCCCGCCCCGCTATCCCGAGCGGATGCAGGACCACCCCTTTTACGCGCTTCACACCCATGGCCTGATCCGCGTCGCCGCCGCGACGCCCGCCGCTTCGGTGGGCGATGCCCGGGCCAATGCGCACGCCATGCTGGACCTGGCGCGCAAGGCGGATGAAGACGGCGTTGACCTGATCGTCTTTCCCGAATTGTCGCTGACCTCCTACGCGATCGACGACCTGCACTTGCAGGGCGCGATGCACGCGGCCACGCTCGCGGCGCTGGGCGAGATGGTGGATGCCAGCGCGGCGCTGTCGCCCGTCATGCTGGTCGGCGCGGCGTTGCCCCGTAACGGGCGCCTCTATAATTGCGCGGTGGTGATCGCGTGCGGGCGGATCCTGGGCGTCGTGCCCAAGACCTTCCTGCCCAATTACCGCGAATATTATGAAAAGCGCTGGTTCGCGAGCGGCGCGGGGCTGACCGGCCTGACCATCGATCTGGATGGCCAGAGCGTGCCCTTCGGCACCGACCTGATCTTCGCCGCCGAGGACCTGCCGGGCTTCGTCATCCATACCGAGATTTGTGAGGATTACTGGGCACCTACCCCGCCCTCGACCCTGGGCGCGCTGGCCGGGGCGACGATCTGCTGCAACCTGTCGGCATCGAATATCGTCATCGGCAAGGCGCGCGACCGGGCGATGCTCGCCGCCGCCCAGTCGGCCCGCGCGGCCTGCGCCTATGTCTATTCGGCGGCGGGGATCGGCGAGAGCACGACCGACCTGTCCTGGGACGGCCAGGGCCTGATCCACGAACTGGGCGAGGCGATCGCCGAGTCCGAGCGCTTCCTGCGCGAACCCGCGCTCACCACCGCCGATATCGATGTCGAACGGATCGTGCAGGAACGCCTGCGCTTCGGGACGTTCAACGATGCCGCCGCTTTTGCGGGTCATCCCGAGCAGCGTTTCCGCCGGATCGGCTTCGTCCACGGCGCGGAGGCGGGCGATCGGGGCCTGCGACGCGCCGTTCACCGCTTTCCCTTCGTGCCCGACGATCCCGCCCGACGCGATGCGGATTGCTACGAGGCCTATAACATCCAGGTCGAGGCGCTGGCGAAGCGGCTCGAGGCCAGCCGCGCGAAGACCCTGGTCATCGGCGTATCGGGTGGCCTCGACTCTACCCATGCGCTGATCGTCGCGGCCAAGGCGACCGACCGGCTGGGCTGGTCGCGCGACCGGATCCTCGCCTTCACCATGCCCGGCTTCGCCACCGGCGAAGGCACCAAGGCCCATGCCTGGGCGCTGATGCGCTCGCTGGGCGTGACGGCGGAGGAAATCGACATCCGCCCCGCCGCTCAGCAATTGCTCGCCGACATGAGGCACCCCTTCGCGCAGGGCGAGCCGGTCCATGATGTGACCTTCGAGAATGTGCAGGCGGGCCTGCGCACCGACTATCTTTTCCGTCTCGCCAACCAGCGTGGCGGCATCGTGCTGGGCACCGGCGACCTGTCAGAACTGGCGCTGGGCTGGTGTACCTATGGCGTTGGCGACCAGATGAGCCATTATGCGGTCAATGCGGGCGTGCCCAAGACGCTGATCCAGTTCCTGATCCGCTGGTGCATCCGCACCGGGCAATATGACGAGACGACGAACGACGTTCTGGCGGCGATCCTGGCCCAGGAAATTTCGCCCGAGCTGGTCCCCGCCGACGCCAGCGGCGCGATGCAGTCGACCGAGGCGATGATCGGCCCCTATGCGCTGAACGACTTCTTCGCGCATTACGTCATCCGCTATGGCCTGAAGCCGTCGAAGATCGCCTTCCTCGCCTGGCATGCCTGGCATGACGCGGAAGCGGGCGGCTGGCCCGAGGACCTGCCGCAGGATGCGCGGGTCGCCTATGACCTGCCGACGATCCGGCACTGGCTGGAGCGGTTCCTGACCCGCTTCTTCCAGACCAGCCAGTTCAAGCGATCGGCACTGCCCAACGGACCCAAGGTTTCGCCCGGCGGCGCCTTGTCCCCGCGCGGTGACTGGCGTGCGCCATCCGATGGGACGGCTTCCGTATGGTTACAGGAACTTAGCCAAGCTGTTCCGCATATGTAATACACACTTGGCAGGCCATGACCATCGGGTCTATGCTGACCCGCTAGATCGTAACATTTACCGTAAATTACAGGCTTCTCCCCGGCCTGTCGGCACGAGAGAATCCATGAGCCTTGTCGTTCGCACCCTTTCGGAGCAGATCCTCACGATCATTCGCGAGCGGATCATCAGTGGCGACCTGCCCGAAGAACAGCCGATCCGACAGGATGCGCTGGCCAATGAGCTGGGGGTCAGCAAGATCCCGCTGCGCGAGGCGCTCGCCCGACTGGAGCAGGAAGGGCTGCTGACCAGCCAGGCCAATCGCGGCTTTTTCGTCCGTTCGCTGGGTGCGGGCGAGGCGGAGGAGATTTACGAACTTCGCCTGGCGCTGGAACCCGATGCGGCCGCCCGCGCCTCGCGCGTGGCAACGGTCGAAGATCAGGCCGTCGCACGGGAGGCGCTGACTGCGCTGGACGTCGCGGCGCGTGACGCCCTGCACGAGGTCGCGCACCGGAACCGCGCCTTTCACCTGGCGCTAGTCCGCCCGCTCGGCGCAGCGCTGACCTTTCAATTGATCGAGCGGTTGCAGGTGCTCGCCGAACGCTATGTCGTCCAGCATCTGAAACCCGCCGGTCGCGAGGACCGTGCGCACGAGGAGCATCATGCGCTGCTCGACGCATGGCTGGCGCGCGACGAGGCGCGGGTGGCCGGTTTCCTGACCGAGCATATCGGCGCGACGCTGGTCGACCTGCGCGCGCAATTGATCCGCTGATCCCGATCAGCCGGGCGGGCGGACGAAGGGCGTGGTGATGATCCGCGCACCGCGCCGGTAGGTCAGATAGCGCCACAGCCATTGCAGGCTGACGCGGATACGCTGGGCAAAATTGACCAGCAGCACGACATGGACGATCGCCCAGAGCATCCAGGCCGGATACCCCTTCATCCGGAACCGCCCGAAGTCGAAGATCGCGGCATGACGCCCGATGATCGCAGCATTGCCGCGATTGTGGAAGCGGAAGGGTTCGGGCGCGCGCCCACCCGTCAGTTGCGCCCGCAGGGCCTTGCCCAGATACGCGCCCTGTTGCTGGGCGACCTGCGCCAGGCCGGGCAAGGGCTTGTCGTCTTCGTCCAGGCAGGCGGCGACGTCGCCCAGCGAATAGACATTCTCCAGTCCCTGGACGCTCAGATCCGGTCGCACCGCCACGCGTTTACCCGGACCCGGTGGCACACCGAGCAGCTTGGCCGCCCCCGTGGGCGCTACGCCTGCGCCCCAAAGGACGGTGCGGGCGGGGACGAACCGCCCCCCGGCGGTCAGCCCCTCGGCGGTGATCGCCTCGACCGGCATATCGGTCATCACCTGCACGCCCAGCCGCGCCAGTGCCCGTTCGGCATAAGCGGCGAGCGAGTCCGGGAAAGCAGAGAGGATACGCGGCCCGCCCTCGATCAGGATGATCTTCGCCGTTTCCGGCCGGATCCGGCGAAAGTCGGAGGTCAGCGCATGGCGGGCCAATTCGGCCACCGACCCCGCCAGTTCCACGCCGGTCGGGCCGCCACCGACGATGACGAAGGTCATCAGCGCCTCGCGGTCCGCCGCCCCGTCGCGTTCCGCTTCCTCGAATGCGCCCAATACACGCGAGCGGATCACCCGCGCCTCTTCGATCGACTTGCAGGCCGGGGCATGGCGACGCCATTCGTCATGGCCGAAATAGCTGCTGGTCGATCCCGTCGCGACGACCAGCCGGTCATATGGCAGCGTCTCGCCCGTCGCCAGGGTCACTTGCCGGGCACCCGTATCGACTTGCGTCACCTCGCCCAGCACGACCTGGATATTGGGGTAGCGGCCCAGCACATGGCGGATCGGCTCGGCGACATCGGCAGGCGAAAGGGCGGCAGTCGCCACCTGATAGAGCAGCGGCACGAACAGATGATAATTGTTGCGGTCGACCACCGTCACCCGCACCGGCGCTCGGGCCAGTTGCTGCGCCACTGCAAGCCCGCCGAACCCCGCGCCGACGATCACCACATGCGGCCAGTCGGGATCGACGCCTCGACTCGTCATACCCTGCGCCCCCGTCATCAGAAGGTCACGGCGATCTTGCCGAAATGGTCGCCGCTTTCCTGATAGCGAAACGCATCGGCCAGATCGTCCAACGCAAATCGGCGGTCGATCACCGGCCGGAACGGCGCCTCGTCCAGCGCGCGGACGAACTCCATCTGCATCCGGCGGCTGCCGACGATCAGGCCCTGAAGCCGCGCCTGCTTGCTCATCAGGGTGGCGGTCGGCACGTCCCCCGCAAAACCGGTCAGCACCCCGATCAGCCCGATATGGCCGCCGATCCGAACGGCGTCGATCGACTGGGCGAGCGTGCCCGGCCCGCCGACCTCGATCACATGGTCGACACCCTCGCCCGCCCATGCATGGACGAGTTTCCCCCATTCGGGATGAGTGCGATAGTTGATGATGTGCGCAGCCCCCAGCGATCGGGCGCGGTCCAGCTTTTCATCGGAGGACGAGGTGACCGCCACTTCGGCGCCCATCATCCGCGCAATCTGAAGCGCCCAGATCGACACGCCGCCGGTCCCCAGCACCAGAACGCGGTCGCCCGCCTTCAGCCCGCCATCGACGACCAGGCTTCGCCACGCGGTCAGTCCGGCGGTGGTGATCGTCGCCGCCTCGGCATGGTCATAGCCCTTGGGCGCGCGGGTGAAGGCCGTCGCGGGGGCGACCACGAATTCGCAGGCATAGCCATCGATCCCATCGCCCGGGACGCGCGAAAAGTCGCCGATGCGGGGCGGCCCTTCCTGCCAATCGGGGAAGAAGCAGGAAACAACCGGGTCGCCCGCCGCAAAGTCGCTGACGCCCTCGCCCACCGCTTCGACGATGCCCGCGCCATCGGCCATCGGGATACGGCCGTCCCGGGTCGGCATGCGGCCCGCCACGACACCATAGTCATGATAGTTGAGCGACGTCGCGTGCAGCCGCACCCGGATCATCCCCGGCCCCGGCGCACCGGGATCGGGGCGGTCCACCAGTCGCAAACGGTCCAGCCCGCCGGGTGCATCCAGGATCATCGCCTTCATGCCGTCACCTTCATCGCTGTCTGTCGATGCAAAACCAACGCTGCCGCAGTGCAATACGATCCCTCAGCCGGTCGCCAGGGACCATCCGTCGGGCAGGAAATCGACGGACATGTAATAGTAAAAGGCACAGCTGCCGTCGCCACCGCGATAGCTGCCGCCCTTGACGATGCCGTAAGCGATGCCGCCCAGAAAGACCGGCCCACCGCTATCCCCGCTGCGACAGCTCGGCCCCCGCACCGCCACCCAGGTCGGGGTGCATCCGCCGCCGCACAAATCCCCGGCGGGCGCGAAGTCGGGTATCCATACCTCGGCGCAGCTATAACCCGTCCGTTCGCCGCGATGGCAGACGATATCGCCCGCACGGGTCTGATCGCGGGTTCTTTGCCCCGTGATGCGGCGGCTGATCGTCTTGGTCGTGTCGCTCCAGATGGCGGGCGACAACGGAGCCGGGCTGCCATTCACCTGTACGTCCTGATAGCCCCATCCCCATTGGCCCAGAAAGGGCAGAGGATGCTGCCGCCGTTCGGCATCGGTCCAGACCAGATCGTCGGGGCAATGGGCCGCCGTCACGATCGCGCTGTCGCTCCCGCGCCGGACGACGAAGCCGCTGGTGCAGGCATAGCGGCGGCTATTGCCGGGATCGATGCCGGTCAGCCGCGCGCCACCTTGAAGGTCCGCCAGATCGCTGTCGGACGTATCCAGCGTCGCGATCCGCACCGGCACGCCCGCGATCCGGGCGATCCGGTCGCGCAAGGCATCGCCCGGCTCCGCCTCGGCATCCGCGCGGGCCACCATCACGACCAGTGCCCCGATCCGGGGATCGACGCCGATACCCGGCGGCTGGGTCAGGCTGGCGCGGATTTCGGTCTGATGCAGGGCGAGGGCAATGACCAATTGATGGTGGGTCGCATAGGCCCCCGTGCGGAAGCGGACCAGCACCGGGCTTCCCGCCACCTGCACGACCCGGTCCGCCACGGGGACATCGCCGGTCAGCAATATGTCGATATGGAACGGCGCGTGACCGACCGACAGTCCGGCGAGGCGGTCGGCAAACTCGGCCTTCAACGCGTCGGTCAACGGCACCGACGCCTCCTGTACCGCCAATTCGCGTGCGGCCGCCATCGGCGCCTGCCCTGACAGGGTGGCATATTCCGCCGCATCCAGCGCCAGGGCAGCATTCCCGTCGAGCGGCGCCAAGGCCTGTGCCCATGCACCGCCCGGCATCATGACGAGCATGGAGACCGCCAGGCGCAGGAAAGCCCATCTATTCCGCCGACAAGATTTGCACTGGTTATATCCCATCGATTTAGTATGCATTACTCATGAGGAGCCGATGAGCGGCGATACACGGGATAAACGACCAAGGGGACCGAATTGATGTTGCGACGCCATGCCCTTCCGCTGCTTCTGATCGCATCCGCCATACCGCTGGCCGCCTGCTCCAGGTCGGAGCCTGCCAATAGCACGGTCCTCGACGATACCGGTGTGACGAATGACGCGCTTCTGGCCAATGACGAAGGGCTGACCGATGGCAATGCGACCTTTGGCGACAACGTGCTGCTCGACAATGAAGCGGCGCCGGGCGGCGTGAACGCCAGCTAGATTTTCCTTCGGTGGCAAGCCCCTCTCCGGGGCTTCCCACTGCTCCTGCCTCGCCAAAGGAAGCTCCCTGTGGCGATCAACTGGTCCGGCGGTCACACAAACCGCCGGACCGCTTTTATGTCAGCGTTCGGGAATGCCCAGCGTACGCAGGACGCGCATATCCTGTTCGACCACCCCAGCCGAAAAACGCTCGATCAGCCGCTGCGCCTGACGCCACATGCCCGTCGGCGCAGGCGCGGCGCGTGGCGGCGCCAGCAGGCCGCCGCCACAGATACTGGCCAGCGCCGGGCTATGGCTCGCACCGTCGACGATCAGAGAGGGAAAGGGCAACGCCGCCTCGGGCGACGCGAACAGTTGGCCGCCCTGCCGGTCCAGCGGATCGGCGGCGGGCGGCTGGAAGAACAGCGCACCGGCGACCCTGGACACATAATGGCTGGGCGACAGCCGCGCCCACCAGATGCTGGCGAGACAGGCCGCCCCCTCCGCCACGAGCAGCACCGCCTTGTCGGCATGGGCGACCGCATGATCCAGCCGGGTCGCCCAGATATCGCGCGCTTCGCGCGATCCGCCGTCAAAGGGAATTTGCAGATCGCCCTGCCGGGGCCAGGCGAACAGGCTTTCCCACGGCATTGCGCGTTCGCCATCGGGCTTGCCTGCCCCCGGCTCCGCCATAGGCCCTACCATTGGCCCCATCATCGGCAGAGTGATGATCGAGAAAGGGTCGCTCAGACGCAGTACGGCCGCCATGGTCTTCTCCGTCACTGATCCCCACACGGTACGTCAGTTTCGGGGAAGGGCAAGGGGGCACGGACGCGCGCCCGCCTCGGCACATCTTACCCGGCCGCCATGGGCCGGGCCAGCCGACGCGAATCACTGAGCGCGGCCGCGATGCTGTCGACCATCAGTTCATACTGGTCGGGCGTGTAACCGGCGGCCAGAAAGGCGCGAACCTCGTGCGAGGGCACGCTGTAACCACTGTGCCAGCTCAACACCGCCATCCGGCGGAGCGCTTCCAGCGAGGGATCGGCCAGCCGAGGGTTGCGGGTCTCGCCGAAGATGCTGCCGATCGCGCGGATCAGCTTGGCCGGCTCGCGCAGGCTGGACAGGCGGTCACGCCGGGCCAGTGCGACCACCTGCCACTCCAAGGCCGACAGACGGGCATCCGCCCGGATGGCCGCCGCACCCTGCTGTGCCATGGCGGCATCGACAGCGATCCGTGCGGCACCGATTTCCTGAAAAGCGACATAGGCCATGATGCAAACCCCTTTTTCCGGCGCGAAACATCCTGCCCCGGCCAGCATCGCGCTCGCTCGAGGAAGCGGCACCGGGGCCACCCATCCTGCTGTCTCGCCATTTCATTCGCGAAGGTGAGGATCACCTTCCATACCGACTGGTATATTAATCCGCCGTACAGCCGTCAACGACTTTCATACCAACCGGTACTAAAAATTTTCGCCTAGCGCGAGGGCCATAACGCCAACGCCGCATCGACCATCGATTGCAGCTGCTCCGAAGGCACGCCGCATCCTGCCTGGACGCCCATGCCCTGCAGTACCGCGTAGATCAGGTTGGCCAGTCCCGCCGGGTCGACATTCGCGGGCAGATCACCCTCGTCCACCGCGCGCTGGAAACGTCCGACGATCGCGGCCTGAGCGGAGGCCCGCCGCGCGACCACTTCCGCCTTGATCGACTCGGCTTCCGATCCACAGGCGACCGAATGGATCACCCCCAAGCAGCCCTTCGGCTCCCATTGGCTGGTCATGGCCTTCAACGCGCCACGCAACAGATGCTCGGCGACACCGCGCGCGGTCGGCTGGTCCAGCGCCTCGCGGATATAGGCGAGTTTCTCCGCCTCATAGAGGTCGAGCGCCTTGTGGAACAAAGCCTCCTTGTTGCCGAACGCGGCATAGAGGCTGGGCTTGGTGATACCCATGGCCTCGGTCAGGTCGGCCATCGACGCGCCCTCATAGCCCTTGCTCCAGAAGACACGGAGCGCGGAGGCCAGGGCCTGATCGACGCAGAATTCACGCGGGCGGCCCTTACACGCGGGCAGAGCATTTTCCATAACGCTCGGTATAGAATTTTGGCGGGGTGTTGGAAAGCCCCTCTCGCACACACGACAAATGGTCCGCTTTCGGACCTATATTAAGCTTTCTTCAATGGACCATGGAACAAAGTGTCGCCGAGGGAATGACGCATATGATGTTCAACATCGTGGGATGCATTATCGGGCAACATGATCCCTGGTTGATATTTCCCGCCCTGGGCGTGTGCGTATTGGGGCTGATCGCCCTGTTTCTGCTGCACGACCGGGCCGAGGAATGCGTCGAGCTTCGCCGACGCAACTGGGTGGCACTGGCGGCGATCACGGGCGGCGTCAGCATCTGGTGTACGCACTTCCTGTCGATGCTCGCCTATCGGGGGCCTTTGCCGCTGGGCTTCGACCTTCCCCAGACGTTGGCTTCGGTCGCGATACCCTGCCTGACCATCTGGATCGCGCTCGGCCATGTCCGGCGACGGCGTGACCTGGTCGGTTGCCTGGTCGCCGGCACGCTGACCACGATCGGGATCGGCGCCATGCATCTGATCGGCATGGCCGCGCTGATCGTCCCGGCAGAGATTCGTTATGATCCCCGGGGCCTGGTCGCCGCATTTCTCGGTGCCATGATGCTGTTGACCGGCGCATTCCATATCCATGTCCGAGTGCCTGGGCGGGGCCGGACCGTCCTGTCCGTCGGCGTGGCGGCTCTGGGGATCGTCGTCCTGCACTTCGGGGCGATGACGGCCACCACGCTGGTTCCCGGCGGGGTCGTCGTCGACCCGAACCTTCACCCGCTTCAGCCGCTCAACCTGGCGCGCGTGGTCGGCCTGGTGACGGCGAGCATCGTGGTCGCCCTGGTCGCAGCGGCGCTGCTCGACCGCCTCCTCACCGACCTGCGCGGCTTGACCGAGGCGACCCGCGAAGGGATCGCGATCCTGCACCACGGCCGGATCATCGAGGCGAATGGCAGGCTCGCGGCAATGCTCAACGTAGAGCCGGGTCGGCTGATTGGCTCGCACCCCGAGGACTGGCTGGAAGCGATCGACGGAGCGCCGCTTTCGCTCGTCGATGGCGGGCTGGTCGAGACCCGTCCGCGGGATATCGCGTCATTCGATCGCTACCTCGAAGTCGCGGGCCATGAAATCGAATATCGGGGCCGGCGCGCCATGGTCATGTCGGTGCGCGATCTGACCGAACAGCGCCGTGCCCAGCGCCAGATCGAATTCATGGCGGAGCATGACCCGCTGACCGAACTCCCCAATCGCGCCTTTTTCGACCAGGCGCTGGAAAGCGCGATCGCTCAGGCGGATCAGAAAGGCCCGTTCGCGCTGTTCGCGCTCGACCTCGATCGCTTCAAGGCGGTCAACGACCTGTTCGGCCACGCCGCGGGCGATGCGATATTGTGCCGGGTCGCCGCCATCCTGACCGCCGCCATCGACGAGGCGGGCGTGGTCGCGCGGGTCGGTGGCGACGAGTTTCTGATCCTGCAACGCGGCATGAAGGACCCTGAAGCTGTCCGCAGGCTCGCCGAGTCGATCCTGGATGCCTTTGCCGCCGAAATGGACCTCAGCCGCGATCCGATGGCGGTCGGGGTCAGCATCGGCGTCTCGCTATATCCCCAGGACGCGACCGATGCCCAGTCGCTGCGGCAGAACGCCGATGTCGCGCTCTACCGCGCCAAGACCAGCGGCCGGGGCACCGCGTCCTTCTTTGACCAGGACATGGACCGGGCGATGCGAAAGCGTCTCGCGCTGGAGCATGACCTGCGCCATGCCCTGCTGCGCAACCAGATGCGCCTGGCCTATCAGCCGCTGGTATCGACCGACAGCGCCACGGTGATCGGCCATGAGGCGCTGCTGCGCTGGGACCATCCCGAGCGCGGCACCGTCGAGCCCGGCGCGTTCGTGCCGCTGGCGGAGGAGACCGGCATCATCCTGCAACTGGGCGAATGGGTGCTGTCGACGGCATGCCGGACGGCCGCCGCCTGGCCCGCCCCCCTGACGCTGGCGGTCAATATCTCGCCGATCCAGTTCCAGCTGCCGAACCTGGCCGAGATCGTTGCGCGCGCGCTCGAAGAGAGCGGCTTTCCCGCGCACCGGCTGGAGCTGGAGATTACCGAGAATGTGCTGCTCCATGATCGCGCGTCGACATTGAAGACGCTGCATCAGCTGAAGGCGATGGGCGTGGGCATCGTCATGGATGATTTCGGGACCGGCTACAGCTCGCTCAGCAACCTGCGATGCTTCCCGTTCGACAAGATCAAGATCGACAAGAGCTTCATCTCGGGCGTCGCCACCGACGCCGCCGCGCGATCGATCGTCCGGGCCATCGTCGGGCTGGGCCAGAGCTTGAACCTGCCCGTCGTGGCCGAGGGGGTGGAGACGGCCGAACAGCATCGCATGGTGCTGGAGGAGGGATGCCCCCAGGCCCAGGGTTATCTGTTCGGCCGTCCTGCGGAACCCGTGGTCGAGGTTCAGCCCTTGGCCAGGGCGCTACGCTGACGCCCATAGGCGAAGTAGAAGGCCAGCCCCGCCAGGTTCCAGATGATGAAGCGCACGATCGTCGCGCTCGGCAGGCTGAACAGCAGGTAGATACAGCCCAGAATGGCGAGGCTGCCGACCAGATAGGGCTGCGGGCAGCGGAAAAGCCGCTTGGCCTCCGGGGCACGGCGGCGCAGGACCATCAGGCACGCGCCGACCGCGATGAAGGCGAGCAGCGTGCCCGCATTGGCCAGCTCGGCAATCTCGTCGAGGCGGAAGATACCGGCGACGATCGCGATCGATACGCCCGTGACCAGCGTGATGCGGGTCGGCGCGCCGCTGCGCTTGCTGACCACCGCCAGCGACTGGGGCAGCAGGCCGTCGCGCGCCATGGTGAAGAAGATGCGGCTCTGGCCGTACATCATCACCAGGATGACCGAGGGCAGCGCGATGACCGCCGCCAGCGCGATCAGATGCGCCGCCGTCGGCTGGCCCAGCGAGCGCAGGACGAGCGCCAGCGGCTCGGGCGAATTGGCGAGTTGCTGGAAGGGCAGCGCGCCGACCGCCGTCACCGCGACCGCCATGTAGATCAGGGTGCAGACCAGCATCGATCCGACGATCCCGATCGTCAGGTCGCGGCCGGGGTTCTTGGCCTCCTCGGCCGAGGTGGCGACCGCATCGAAGCCGTAAAAGGCGAAGAACACGATGGCCGCCGCCGCCATGACGCCGCGCTTGGCCCCGTCCACCTCGGTCGCACCGAAGCCATAAGGCATGAAGGGGTGGAGATTGGCATTGTTGAAGGCGGGCAGCGCGAAGGCGACGAACACGCCCAGCGCGACAAGCTTCACGACGACGAGAATGATGTTCAGCGTCGCGCTTTCCCGCGTACCGGCGACGAGCATCCCCATGACCGACAGCGCGACCACGACGGCGGGCAGGTTGATGATGCCGCCGCCATGCGGTCCCGCCAGCAGTTCGGGCGGCAGATGCACGCCCGCCGCCTGGATCCAGCCGACCAGATAGCCCGACCAGCCGACGGCCACCGTCGAACAGGCCAGCGAATATTCGAGGATCAGGCTCCACCCGACGACCCAGGCCAGCGTCTCGCCCAGCGCGGTATAGCTGAAGGTATAGGCGCTGCCCGCCGCCGGGATCAGCGTCGCCAGCTCGGCATAGGCCAGTGCGGCACAGGCGCAGACCGCGCCCGCAATGGCGAAGGCCAGGATGACGGCGGGTCCCGCCCGCTCCGCCCCCACGCCGGTCAGCGTGTAGATGCCGGTGCCGACGATCGCGCCGACCCCCAATGCGATCAGGTGCGGCCAGCTGAGCGTCTTGGCCAGCGACTGCCCCTCCGCATGCTGGGTGACGCTACCCAGCGACTTTCTCGGTCCAAACATCGTCGAAAAATCCCCCCGCCCCTATGGGCTTGTCGTTGTCAGTCGACGGGCGCGAACCCGCCTTTCAGGTCCGTCAGGGTGGACCGGATATGCGTATCAAGCAATGCCTTAACCCGGTCGGCGTCGCGCGCCAGAAAGGCATCGAGCTGTTCGCGATGCTCCAGATGCGCCCGCGCATCGCGTCCGGCGGGCTGCAGATGCGCGACGACATAGCGTTCGGCGAGCAATGCGAGCTGGCGGATCAGCTGGATCGTCAGGGCCTGCCGCGTCGGGCGGACCATCGCCATATGGAATTTTCGGTTGCAGATGGCGACGCGCGCCAGATCGCTGGCCGCCGCCTGGTCCAGCGCCTCGAACGCGGCGACCAGCGCGGCGCGATCATCGTCATCGGCAACGAGCGCGGCCCGCGCCGCCGCCGCCGGTTCCAGCTTCAGGCGGAGGCCGTAAATGTCCTCGGCCTGCGCCGCCGACAGCGCGCCGATCATATAGCCGCGATTGGCGACACCGTGGAGCAGGCCCTCCTGCTCCAGCCGTGCCATCGCCTCGCGCAGCGGTATCTTGCTGACGCCCAGTTCGGCGGCCAGCGCATCCTGGCGGATCGGGCGATCGGCGGGGATGGTCCCTGCGATGATCCGTTCGCGCACGATCGCGAAGATGCGATCCGCCAGTGTCTGCACGACGATGACGCCCTCGCCCCGATGACGCCCGTCATCCAGGGCGACGTCGGGGAGCGAAAGCGCCGTCGCCATCAGGCCGCCTTGGCCTGGCCCAGGTCCGGGCGGGTCGCGGCGGCCTTTTCGACCATCGCGATCACCTCGGCGCGGCGTTCGCCTTCGAGGACATAACGCGGCGGCAGGACGCGCTCCGAACCACGGCCCATGACCTGCTCGGCCAGCTTGATCGACTGGACGAGGTCATGCTCGGCGTCGAGGTGGAGGAGCGGCATGAACCAGCGATAGATTTCCATCGCCTTGGCATGATCGCCACGGTCGAACGCCGCGACCAGCTCGACCGACTCCTTCGGAAAGGCGTTGGTCAGGCCCGAGACCCAGCCCTGCGCGCCCAGGTACAGACCCTCGAGCGCCACGTCGTCCAGACCGGCGAACAGGGTATAGCGATCACCGAACGCGTTGCGGAAATCGGTGAAGCGGCGCGTGTCGGGCGCCGATTCCTTGACCGCGACGATGTTCTTCACATCGACCAGCGCTTCGAGAACCGACTGGTCGATGACCGTGCGGTACGCGGGCGGGTTGTTGTAGAGCATGATCGGCAGGCCGGTCTGGTCCGCCACGCCCTTGAAGTGGTTCACCAGCTCATGCGCCTTGGGCACATAGACCATCGGCGGCAACAGCATCAGGCCATCGGCCCCGGCCTTTTCGGCCGCCTGCGCGTAACGGACCGCACGGCGCGTGTCATATTCCGAACAGCCGGTAATCACGGGCACGCGGCCAGCCACCGCCTCGACGATCGCGGTCAGGACCGTGACCTTCTCATCATAGTCGAGCGAGTTGTTCTCGCCGACCGTGCCGAGCGCGATCACGCCGGTCACGCCGTCATTGACCAAGTCGTCGACGACGCGCTGCGTGTCGGCGAGGTCAATCGACATATCCTCACGGATCTGGGTCGTCACTGCGGGGAATACGCCGCGCCAGCCGATGCTCACTATCTATGTTCCTGCCATTGTTTTAGATATCGTATACTGTTTAACGCGACGCGGCTCTGGGGTCAATCGTCATTCCTCATCGGGATAGGGACCCTTGCCCCCTTCCGCGATGAAGCGATCGGTGCGCTGGTCGATGATGGGCAGCGGCACAAAGCCCAGTTGCAGCATCGCATCATGCCAGGCGCGAATGTTGAACTTCGGCCCCAGTGCCTTTTCGGCCTTGGTCCGCGCCCGCTGGAAAGCCAGCTGCCCCATATAATAGGACAGCGCCTGGCCCGGCCATGCAATATAGCGATCGACCTCGGTCTCGATCTCATGATTGGACAGGGCGGTATTGTCGCGCAGATAGGCCTGCGCCTTTTCGCGGCTCCAGCCCATGGCGTGGACGCCGGTGTCGACGACCAGCCGCGCCGCACGCCACGCCTGATAGGAGAGCATCCCGAAGCGATCATAGGGATCCTTGTAGAACCCCATCTCCTCGCCCAGCGCCTCGCAATAGAGCGCCCAGCCTTCGCCATAGGCCGACAGGTAATTGTCGCGGCGGAAGGCGGGCAGGCTCTTGTTCTCCGCCGCCAGGGGCATCTGGAACGCATGGCCCGGCGCACTTTCATGCAGTGTCAGGGCGGGCAGCGCGTAGAGCGGCCGCGAAGGCAGGTCATAGGTGTTGACCAGATAGATGCCCGGTCCGCCACGACCGGAGGTATAAAAGGGTGCCTGGTCGGCGGGCACGGGTTTGATCGCGAAGCGGCTGCGCGGCAGATGGCCGATCCACTGGGCCGCCACCCCGTCAAAGCCCTTGGCGATCCAGGCGGCCTTGTCGAGAAGCTCTTGCGGCGTCTTCGCATAGAAGCGCGGGTCGGTGCGCAGGAAGGTCAGGAACGCGGGCAGGTCGCCCTGGAACTTCACCTCCTTCATCACCCCGTCCATCCGTGCGCGGATTCGCTGCATCTCCGACAGGCCGATCGCATGGACCTGTTCGGGTGTCAGGTCGGCGGTTACATATTCGCGGATCTTGGACCGGTAATAGGCCTTGCCATCGGGCAGGTCATAGGCCGCAATGCTGGTCTGTGCGCGCGGGATATAGTCGTTGCGCAGAAAATCCAGCAGCCGTTGATGTGCGGGCAACACGTCGTCACGGATCGCCGCCTTCGCCTCGGCCCGCAACGTCACGACCGTTGCGGGTGCCATATTGGCGGGCATGGTCCTGAACGGCTCGTAAAAGGGCTGAGCGTCGCCGGTCCCGGCATCGACCACCTGTGCCACGCCGATGTCACGGCCCGTCAGCGTGACGCGCGGCACGGTGAAGCCCCGCGCCAGGCCAGCGCGCATGTTCGCGATCTGCTGGTCATAATAACGCGGCATCTGGTGCAGCATCGCGATATAGTCGCGATACTGGCTTTCCTTGTTGAAGCTGCCCCGCGCCCAGCTCGCAAGATTGCCCCAGAAGCTGGTGTCCGAATTGAGCGGCTTTTCATATTCGCGGAACCGCTGCGCGGCGAGCAGCGCATCGATCTGACCGCGATAGACCATATAGTCGGTGCGCATATCGGGAGAGAGCTTCGCCGGATCGATCGCATCCAGCGCCTTGGCGGTCGCTTCCCAGCGCGCCAGCCGCGCGGCCTGGGCCGCGGGGCCGACATCGGGCAATTGCCGCGAGCCTGCGCTGCCACTGTCCTCATCGGCGGCGGCCTGGCTGATCCGCCACTGATATTCGGCATCCGACAGCGCACGGAACCGGGCGTCCGGCGTAGCGGCCTTGCGGGCGACCCGAGGGCTATCCTTGGCCTGCGCCGTGCCGAGCGGCATCGCCACCAGCATAGTCCCCGCCAGCAGCCATCCGATCCGGTTCGTCATGCTCATACCCCCCCTCACTCAACCCTTCAGCGCGATCACGTCGCGGTGGAGATCCGCCGAAATCTCGACCCCCTCGACCAGCGAAACCTGACGCGCGGCATAGCGACGGGCGGAAGGCAGCCTTGCCCCCTGCCCCGTGATCGCGGCGAACATCGCCTCCGCCCGATCCTGATTTTGCGGGAGAAGATCGCCCAGGAAGCCCTTGGGATCGATGGCGATAATCAGCTCACCTCCCAGCGGAGAGCCGCCGCGGCCGCCGTCCCACCCGATCGACTCGCGGCTGGTCATGTCGCCGATCAGCGGCCCGGCAAGCAGTTCGACCATCGCCGCCAGCGCCGAACCCTTATGACCGCCAAAGGTGCGCATCGCGCCCGACAGGATCGCGGCCGGGTCGGTGGTGGGCCTGCCATCGGCATCGACACCCCAGTCATCGGGCACGCTCTTGCCCGCACGGCGATGGAGTTCGATTTCCCCGCGCGCCACCATGCTGGTGGCGAAATCGAAGACGAAGGGCGGTCCGTCCGGGCGCGGCCAGCCAAATGCGATGGGATTGGTCCCGAACACCGGCTCCGCCCCACCCGATGGCGCGACCCAGGCATGGCTGGGCGTGAAGGCCAGCGCGACCAGCCCGGCCTCGGCCAGTTCCTCGACCTCCGGCCACAGCGCGGCGAAATGCACGACGTTGTTGAGGGCCAAAGCCGCGATACCGTTGGCCTTCGCCTTTTTGATCAGCGCGGGCTTGCCCGTCTGAAAGGCGAGCTGCGCAAAGCCGCCGCCGCCATCGACCCGGACCAGCGCGCGGGCGGGATGCGACAGCACCGGCTCGGCATCGGGGACGACGACACCCTTTTCGATGCTGGAGACGGCGACCAGCAGGCGGTAGATGCCGTGCGACGTGCATCCGTCGCGCTCGCCCGCCACCATCGTCTCGCCCACGGCCTCGGCATGGGCCGGGGCGAGCCCCGCGCCCAGCAGCTTGGCCCGCGCCAGCGCACGCAATTCGTCCAAGGTCATCCGCACGCCCGTCACGCCGTCGCCCCCGCCTTGGCCGCGAACAGCCGCATGCCGAAGATCGGCCCGGCCGTGCTGCGGTCATGCGGCACGATCCGCACCCGCACGCTCTTCTTGCCCGCCGTCAACGCGGGCGGCAGCGGATATTCGACGTCGAAGAACGCACCCGGCTTGTCATTCTCCAGATGCTGGGTCGCGACCTTCACATTGTCGACCAATATGTCGAAGTCGCGCGCCCGCTCCTCACCCCAATAGGTGCCTTGCAGGATCATCGGGCCGGGGCGCACCGCCATGGTGAACTCGATATAGCCGCCCGACCGCGCATCACGCCCCTGCTTACCCCGATAGGACACCGGGTAGGAGATGTCGGAGGTCAGCCCATGGTCGCGCTCGGGCTGCATCTCGCCCAGATGCATGACATCGACCGAGCGGGCGGCGATATCGCGGGCCTTGGCCTGATCGGCCAGGAATGCCGCCTCCTGCGCCTTCCATCCCGCCTCGGTGAAGCGCTTGAAATAGACCGCGCTGCGCCGGTCATATTGGCTGTAGAAAGGCACGAAACTCAGGTCCGCCGGACGGAAGACCCCCGCCGTCTTGTATCGCACCGTCGCCGGATCGGAGGCGGTGAAGCCTGCCAGCGGATTGGCACCGACCAGCACCGGGTCGGGTGAGTCCCACTTGTCCTCGCGCCCGCCCAGATCGGCCGCCATCACCATCGGCCCGCGCACCACCGCGACGACCGTCTCGTCCCCCGGCGTCGTCTCGACCCGTAGGTCGAGCGGCAGGCGGATCGAAACCTTGTCCCCGGCCTTCCACCGGCGATCGACCACGGCATAGCCGCGCTCGAAACGTGGCGTCACGGCCTGGCCATTGACCTCGACCTGCGCCTGCCCGTTCGCCCAACCCGGCACACGCAGCGCCAGCGGGAAGCGACCCGCGCGATCCAGCCGCGTGAAGCTCAACGTCGCCTGCCCGTCCATCGGATAGGCCGTGTCCAGCGTCACGGTCGCGCCGCGCTTCTCCCACCGCGCCTCGGCCGGGATGTAGAGGTTGACGAAAAAGGTATCGCCGCCCTGCCAGAAGATGGACTCGCCATGCTTGGCGTGAGCCTCCATCCCCGACCCGACGCAGCACCAGAAGGCATCGTCCTTGTCCGACGAGAACTCACGGACGACACCGCTCATCAGCGGCGTCATATAGGTGAAGCCGCCGTTTTGCGGATGCTGGGCGGCCATCGCGTGGTTCAGGTGCGCGCGCTCATAATAGTCGAAATAGCGCCCGTCCGGTCGCCACCCGTAAAGATGCCGGGTCAGCTTCATCATGTTGTAGGTGTTGCAATGCTCACACGTCTGGTCGGTGACGTGCCGCGCGATCGTGTCGGGCTCCGAAAAATACTCCCGGTCGGCATTGCCGCCGATGACATAGCTGTGATGCCCGGTGACGGTTTCCCAGAAGAAGCTCGCGCCCCTGGCGGGTTCGGGCTTGCCGGTGATCTCATGAATGCGCGCCAGCCCGATCAGCTTGGGCACCTGGGTATTGGCGTGGAAATTAGCGAGCTTGTCCTCGCCCGCCACGAGCGGGTCGAGCACCTTGCGATCATAGATCCGCTCGGCCAGCGCCAGCCACTGGCGGTCGTTGGTCCGCTGGTACAACTCGGCGTAACTCTCGTTCAGCCCGCCATATTCGCACCCCAGCACCGTCTGCATCCGGGCATCGTCGAGCGCGGCGAAGACCCGTGCGAAATAGCCGCCCAGCTTGACCGCGACGTCCAGCGCCTGCGCATTGCCCCAGCCGCCATGGATGTCGAGCAGCCCGGCAAACAGCTTGTGAACCGTGTAGAGCGGCGACCAGGAACCGTTGAGGTCGAACCCGCCCGACTTGATCTTGCCCGCCATGATCTCGGGAAAGATTTCCTCACCGTCGACCACCGTGCCATCGGCCCGCTTGCGACCCAGCGCACCGACATAGCCGGTGCCGCGCTTGGCCTGCGCCTCGGCCAGTTCGGCCACGATATAGTCGGCGCGGCGGCGCATCTCGGTGTCACCGGTCTGCTGCCAGGTCAGGACCAGCGCCGACATGTAATGGCCCAGCGTATGGCCCGCGATCGTGTCGCTCTCCCACCCGCCATAGATCGGCGCCCTGGGTTCCAGTCCTGCATATTTCCGGAAATTGTGCAGCAGCCGGTCGGGGCTGAGGCGGTAGAGATAACGACGGTTGGTCTCGACGGCGGTCGCATAGACGGACGGGCGCAGGCGCACCGCCGACAGCGGCAGCGGCTCGGCCTTCGCCGGAAGGATCGACGGCGCAGCCCCCACCGCCCGCGTCGCCATTCCCATCAGCGCGACCCCGGCCGCCCCCTGCATCCATTCCCGCCTGCTCGACCGCAGCATCTTGCCCTCCCGGTAATACTGTATACCAATATAGCCAGAACGGGAGGGGGGTCAATTGCGATGGTCCCATGGAGGAGCTTCCCGAAGTCGGGGTTTTATCGTCATGCGCCAAAGTCTTATCCGTCTGTTGCCCGTCACGCTGGCCACCCTTTCGCTCGCCGCGAGCGCGCATGACGCGGGCTTGGCGACGCTGCGAAAGACTGCCAATGATTCGCAAAAAGCGGCCGTTTCGCGCTTTCGGGTCGGCACATTCCAGCTGATCCTCGACCCCGCCAGCCAGACGGCACGCGGCCTTTCGCCTGTCGCCACGCCCGGCTTCGACTTCCTGCCGATCGGCCGTGCCAGGGAACGCGCGGGCAATGGCTATAATCATCTGGGTGACATCCATCTGCGCCTGCGCCAGGGCAGCGGCGCGTGGCAGGATTATTCCTCCGCACGCGAACGTCGGCCGGTGCGGGCGCTGCCCGCGCGCGGAGCGGTGCTGGCGGCGGCGGACATCAGCGCGTCGATGGGAACCAGCCTGCCGCTCCGCATCGTAAGGGAATGGGTCAGCGAGAAGGGCACCCCAGTCCTGCGCTTCACGCTGACCAACACGTCCGCCGGGCCGGTCGAGGTCGGCGGGCTGGGCCTGCCGATGGTGTTCGACAACATCATCTCCGACCGGACCCTGGAACAGGCGCATGCGCAGGCGAGCTTTGCCGACCCCTATATCGGTCGCGATGCGGGCTATGTGCAGGTCACGCGACTGAACGGCGCAGGCCCCGCCCTGCTCGTCCTGCCCGAACGCGACACCCCGCTGGAGGCCTATGTGCCGATCCCGACGCTGGGCGAGACCGGCGGCAAGGCGGTCATCTCCGAAGCCAGCCCGCGTACACAGACCTCGGAAGGTTTTTACGACTGGACCATCGCCAGCGCCGCCTATGCCCAGACCGATTGGGCGAAGGCTGGGACGCCCTGGAACGCGCCGACCAGCTTTACCTTGGCGCCGGGCCAGAGCCGCAAGATCGGCCTGCGCCTCGTCACCGCGCCCGGCATTCGCGCGATCGAATCGACGCTGGCGGCACAGCAGCGCCCCGTCGTGGTCGGCGTGCCCGGCTATGTCGTGCCGACCGATCTCGACGCGGCGCTGTTCGTGCGGTCGCCATCCGCGATCACCGGCATTGCCAGCTATCCGGCAGGCGCGCTCGATGTCACGAGGGCACCCGGCAAGCCCGGCTGGACCCGCCTGTCGGTGCGCGGGCGCCAATGGGGCCGGGCGCGCCTGACCCTCACCTATGCCGATGGTCAGATCCAGACCGTCCAGTATTTCGTCACCAAGCCGCTCGAACAGACCATGGCCGATCTCGGCCGCTTCTCGACGACGAAACAATGGTTCGAGGGCAAGGGCGATCCCTTCGGCCGCTCGCCTGCCATCCTGACCTATGATCGTGAGGCCGATCGCATCGTCACCGCCGATCCGCGTGTCTGGATCTCGGGGATGAGCGACGAAGGCGGCGCGGGCAGTTGGGTCGCGGCGGTGATGAAGCAGCTCGATAATCCCAATGCCGCCGAAATCGCGCGGATCGAGGAGCTGGTCGACAAGACGGTCGTCGGGCGGCTTCAGATCGCCGACGGTCCTCATGCGGGCGGCGTGAAGAAAAGCCTGTTCTATTACGACCCGGCCGCCTTCCCCGACCTCTATCGGCCCGCCAGGGACTGGCGGAGCTGGACCTCGTGGAAAAAGGATCAGGCGGACGATCTGGGCCGCGCCTATAATTACCCGCATGTCGCGGCGGGGCACTGGGCGCTGTACCGGATCGCGCGCAACCATGCCGGGCTGACGAAGGTGCATGACTGGCCATGGTATCTCGACCATGCCTATCGGACCATCGTCGCGATGATGCGCGACGCACCGCATTATGCGCAGTTCGGGCTGATGGAGGGCGATGTCTTCGTCGACATCCTGACCGACCTGAAGCGCGAGGGCTGGACCGACAAGGCTGCGGAGGTCGAGCGGCTGATGAAGGGCCGCGCGGATCACTGGCGCACCCTGCAATATCCGTTCGGCAGCGAGATGGCCTGGGACTCGACCGGCCAGGCCGAGGTCTATGCCTGGATGCGCTATTTCGGATATGGTCCGCAGGCCGATGTCACGCGCGAAGTCATATTGGGCTATGACCCGTCGATCCCGCATTGGGGCTATAACGGCAATGCCCGGCGCTATTGGGACTTTCTGTACGGCGGCAAATATCCCCGGCTGGAGCGGCAGATCCATCATTACGGATCGACGTTGAACGCCATCCCGCTGTTCGATTCTTTCCGGCGTAATCCCGCCGACATGCACCTATTGCGCGTCGCTTATGGCGGATTGATGGGCGGCATCACCAATATCGACCAGAATGGCGCATCCTCGGCCGCCTTCCACAGCTGGCCCGACCGGATGGATTGGGACCCCTATAGCGGCGATTATGGCATGGGCTTTTTCGGCCATGCCTATGCCGCTGCGACCTATGTGGTGAACGACCCGACGCTGGGCTGGCTATCCTATGGCGGCAATCTGTCGCAGACCGGCGATCGGATCCATGTCGAGCCGCATGACGGTGCGCGCGCCCGGGTCTTCATCGCCCCGGCAGGGCTGTGGCTGAGGCTGGAGGCGGGCAAGTTCAAGGCGGTCGATTACGACGCGGCGACCGGCGCGGTCCGCCTGGCCCTCGATCCCGCCACCGATGATACGCCCGCCGCCCGTCTGTTCGTCGAGACGACGACGCCCGGCGGTCGCCCCTATCGCCCCGAGCGCGGGACGTTCGAGCGCGGCGGTTACACCGTGCCGCTATCGGGTACGGCCTCCGCACTGGTCTTGTCGGCGAGGTAAGCGGCAAGCTGGCGGACGAGCGGCGCGTCGGCGGGCGGCATGGGCCAGACGTGCATGTCGGCGGGCCGGCACCACGTAAGCCCGTCCGCCTCCAACGCAACCGGCGTGCCCGACCATAAGCGGACGACATAAAGCAGCAGCAGCAGATGGCGACCGGGCAATGGCTCGGTCGCGAAGCCCGCCGGTTCCAGCCCCTCGGGTGCAACGGCGATCGCGAGTTCTTCCTGCAACTCGCGGATCAGCGCCGCCTCGGGCGTCTCGCCGGGTTCCAGCTTGCCGCCCGGAAACTCCCACAGCCCCGCCAGCGCCTTGCCCGCCGGGCGCTGTTGCAACAGTACGCGGCCATCCTCGTCCACCAGGGCTGCGGCGACGACGGGAAACAAAGCGGGCAAGGCGGGGCTGTCGATCATTTCTTAACCTCGGGCGCGTAGGTAGCGGCAACATGAGAGCGCGTGCGATCAGAAAGATGCTGCAACGCCTGCTGGCCGATACGCGCGGCGCGTCGGCGGTGGAATATGGGTTGATCGTGACCGTCGTGATGCTGGTCATGATCGTCGGCCTTTCCCAGTTCGGCCTCAGCTTGGAAAGCCTGGCCGATCGTATTTCCACCGAGCTGAACCTCGCAAATCATTAAATTCAATTCGAAATCTGCCGCCTTCAAATCTTTTTTAACCAGTGGGCCGGTAAACCGCCGGAAGCTGAACCGGCGCTCCGGCTCAGCCGGGTGATCGATCAAATCAGGACTGAACGGAGACCGGAATGAAGACGTTTCGCAAGATGCTGAAGAACAACAAGGGCGCGACGGCCATCGAATATGGCCTGATCGCTGCCCTGATCGCCGTGGCGGCCATCGGCGCAATGAAGACCGTCGGCACCTCGCTGACCAACACCTTCGAAAACATCTCGACGAAGGTAGCGAACCCGTCGAACTAAAATCCAGCTGACGGGTGACGTTCAATCGTCGCCCGTTACGGGTTCAGAGACATCAAGGGGGCGGGTCGATTCATTCGGCCCGCCCCCTTCCGCATATGGCTTTTAGAGCCGCCCCATCGCCAGGAACTTCGCCGCGCGGCCACGCTTCAGTTCGTCACGGCCCAGGCCGCCCAGCTCGCCCAGCGCCTTTTCGACCGCATCGCCCAGATTGACGATCGCGCCCGCATGATCGCGATGCGCGCCGCCTACCGGCTCGGGTACGATCGTGTCGATCACGCCGAAATGCTTCAGGTCCTGCGCGGTGACACGCATGGCTTCGGCCGCGTCCGCTGCCTTGTCGGCGGTGCGCCACAGGATCGAGGCGCAGCCTTCGGGGCTGATGACCGAATAGATCGCATGCTCGAACATCAGCACGCGGTTGCCCGCCGCCAGCGCCACCGCGCCGCCCGAGCCGCCTTCGCCCACGATCGCCGCGACGACCGGCACGCCCGCCGCCAGGCAGGCTTCGGTCGAACGCGCAATGGCCTCCGCCTGACCGCGTTCTTCGGCCTGGATGCCCGGAAACGCGCCCGAGGTGTCGACCAGCGTCACGATCGGCAGACCGAAACGGTCGGCTAGCTCGACCAGGCGAATCACCTTGCGATAACCCTCCGGCTTGGCCATGCCGAAATTGTGGCGCAGGCGGCTGGCGGTATCCTCGCCCTTTTCATGGCCCAGCACCATGACGCGCTGGCCGCGAAACTGGGCGAAGCCACCCATGATCGCCTGGTCGTCGCCAAATGCTCGGTCACCCGCCAGCGGCACGAACTCGTCGAACAGCCCCGCGACATAATGTTTGAAGTGCGGGCGCTGCGGATGGCGCGCGACCTGCGTCTTCTGCCACGGGGTCAGCTTGGTGAAGGTATCGCGCAGCAGCTTGTCGGACTTGGCCTGGAGCTTGGCGATTTCCGCGCCGATATCGACCGTCCCTTCGGCGGTCGTGTCGCGCAGCTCGTCGATCCGGCTCTGAAGCTCGGCGATGGGTTTCTCGAAATCGAGGAAGGTCGTTGACATGGCGCTATCGCCTAAGGGCGCTTGTCCCGAAAATCAACGAGCGGGTGTTTGGCGTTGACCAGTTCGACCAGTCGGCTCGCCTCGACATGGGTGTAGATTTCGGTCGTGGCGATGTCGGCATGGCCCAGCATCGCCTGCACCGCGCGCAGATCGGCCCCGCCGCCGAGCAGATGGGTCGCGAAGGCATGGCGCAGGACATGCGGGCTGACCCGGTCGGGTGGAATGCCCGCCTCCACCGCCAATGCCTTGATCAGCTGATAGAGGCGGATGCGGGTCAGATGCTTCTTGCCGCCGGGGAAAAGCCAGAGCTTGTCGGCCGGGACATGCACCCGCCACGCCGCTACCGCCGCCCGCGCCCGGTCGGAGATCGGCACCATCCGCTCGACGCCGCCCTTGCCCTTCAGGATCAGGAAGGGCCGATCCGGGTGAACGGCATTGCGCGGCAGGGCGACGAGTTCGCTCGCGCGCAGGCCCGAGCCGTACAGCAACTCGACCAGGGCCGCGAGCCGCAGGTCGTTGGCGCTGGGGTGCGCCGCCCCTGTCCGCTCGGCGATAGCGGCGAACAGCCGGTCGATATCGGCATGGTCGAGTATCTTGGGCAGCGCCCGCCTCTGGCCCGGGCGCGGCAGGACCGACGAGGGATCGTCGCCGCGCAGCCCTTCCTCCTGCAGAAAGGCATAGAAACGCCGCAGCGCCGCCGCCTTGCGCGCGACCGTGGCGTTCGCCAGCGACGCCCACCCCTCGGCCAGCCGCCGGAGCGCGCCCTCGTCGGCCTCGCCCAAACCGTCCATCGCCTCGGCTGCGAGGCGCAGGTCCGAGCGATAGGCGGCCAGCGTGTTGCCCGCCGCGCCGGCCTCCGCCGCCATCATCTCCAGGAAGCGGTCGACCAGCGCGGCGTCGCGCATGTTCATGTCCGGGCGATCGCCTCCGCCGCGATCATCCGCGCCTCGGTATCCAGACCGACCGAGCGCAGCGCCTCGACGATGCGATAGAGCGCCTGGGGCGGCACCCCGCGCCAATCGCCGGTCTGCATCCCGACTGCGCAGAGCAGGACGACCATGCCGGTCTGCTCGTCCGCCACGGCCTGATCCAGCGCCTCGGTCCAGGCATTGCGCTGCCCGACCCGCACGTCGAGCGCCTCGGCCCCCTTTTCGATATCGGCGTGCGACAGCCGCCCGAGCCCGGCCAGCCCGGCAAAGAACATACGTTGTTTCAATGCGTCGGCGTTGTAACCTGTGACCTGATCGTAAGCCAGCTGGCCCTGACGGTCGGGATCGCTCAAGACGATCATCGCCCAGGCATCGCCGTCCTGCTTCACCGCCTCGCGCCAGCGCGCCGCGCTGCGATCCAGCCCAGCGGAAAGCATCGACGCGACCAGCCGGTCCGCCTCGCGCCCGTCGCTCATTACCGGCAGACGCGCGGCCGCGCGGGCGGTCAGGATCAGTCGGCCATAGGGCGTGGGCGTATCGTCGCCCCAGAGCGAAAGCATCGCCGACAGCCGCTGCCCTTCGTCCGCAGCGGCATAGGCGTTGCGCAGGTCGTTGCCGATCGCTGACTGCGCGCGGCTGGCCTGATCGTCATCCGTCAAGCCCGAATAGAAATCGACCAGCGCGGCGTTGGAAATCACGCCCAGCGTCGCGGCCTGATCGATCACCCCGGCCCGCTCGGTCGCGGGTACGGACGCCGAGGTCGCCAGCCAGCCGCGCACCTGCGGCCCGACATAGGAGAGATAATCCGGCGGCACCGTCACGCCCGTCGCGGTGGCGAGGCCGTAGCGCCAGACGGTCAGCCGGTCGGCGCCGCCCCAGTCGACGCTCACCGCCTTGCGCGCGGAGCCTGCGCCCATCAGCTTTTCGGCGAGCTTCAGGTCGAAATCCTCGACACCCCCCTGGCGGCGCATCTGGCGAACCGTCGCGGTGGCGCGTGCGCCGTCCCCCGTCAGCGCCGCGCACCAGCCCTGGGCCAGCCGATAGCCGTTCAGTCCCGTCACCGCGCTGCCGCGATCGGCCAGCGGGCAAAGCCCCGCCGGGTCGCTGGCGGCGAGGAGCGCGTTCATCGCGACCTGATAGAGCTTGGGGGTATAATTGCCCGGATCGACCGACTGGACGACCGCACGCGCCACCTCCGCCTCGCCCATCCGCAGCAACAGCCAGGCACGTTCGGCGGCGAAGTCCGCGCCGTTCACGCCGCGCGGCGTCACCATATGGGTGGCCAGGGCACGGCGCAGCAGGATCGAGGTCCAGCGCGACGGCAAGGGCGCGGACAATCGCCGCATCAATATCTCGGCGACCCGGCCATCCGCACCGGCAAAGATCGTCTGGTCCAGCGCGCCTTCACGCGGACCCGCCGGACCGACAACCGCCAGCGAGCGCCGGGCGGAGGCGGGCAGCTCATATTCGGCCACCGTCGCGGCATCCATCGTGGGTGTCGGCGACGGAGTAGGGGTCGGAACCGGGGTCGCCAGCGAATCCAGCAGCGCGCCCACCGCATCGGCAGGGGTCGGCGCGGGCGTCGGCGTGACGACGGGCGTGGCACCGGGCGCCGAACCCATGGCCGGGCGTGGCGTCGACCGGGGGGTCGGCCGGGTGCTGGGCTGCGCGGCGGGCTGGCCGAAACCGGGGGGCAGCAGTGATTCGGGACGGTCCTGCGCCGCCGCGATCGCGGCGGCACCGACCATCAGCAGGGCGATCGCCCTGGGCAGGTGGCGAAAAGCGCCCCCCCGCTTATTGCAGGTTGCCAAGCGAGACCGCCTTTTCGACCTGGGTGGTCGGCCGTTCGGTCGCCCGGCCCGAGAGCAGGAACAGCCCGCCGACGACGATGACGAGGAGGACGATGAGCGAAACGACCATACGGGACATGAAACGCAAAACCTTATAATGGACCCGTGAAAGCCCGGCCGGTGTTGCCGGGCGCGCGCCCGCTGTATAGCGCAGAGCGCAATGTTGCAAAGCCACAACCCTGTAGATGCAAGCTGGAACGGGTCGCCCATCGTGCTCGTCGGTCTGATGGGCGTGGGCAAGTCGACCGTGGGCCGCCGTCTGGCGAATCGGTTGCGCGTGCCCTTCGTCGATGCCGACACCGCGATCGAGCAAGCCGCCGGCATGAGCATCCCCGAAATCTTCGAGCATTACGGCGAACCCTATTTCCGCGACGGCGAGCGCCGCGTGATCGCGCGGCTGGTCGATGGCCGTCCCAAGGTGATCGCGACCGGCGGCGGCGCGTTCATCAATGACGAGACGCGCGCGCTGATCCTGGAACAGGCGACCGCCATCTGGCTGAACGCCAGCCCCGAAGTCCTGGCCGAACGGGTCAAGCGGCGCGACACGCGGCCGCTGCTGCGCGGCAAGGACCCGCTGAAGGTGCTGCGCGAACTGTCGGCGGTCCGCAATCCGATTTATTCGCTGGCCCCCATCCACGTCTCCAGCAAGCGGGGGCCGCACGAGGCCACCGTCAACGCCATCCTGAAAGCCATCGGACGATGAAGACCGTCACCGTGTCGCTGGGCGACCGCAGCTATCCCATCCATATCGAAGCCGGGCTGCTGCCCCGCGCCGCCGAATATCTCGCCCCGCTGTCACGCGGGCGTCGCATGGCGATCGTGACGGACGAGAATGTCCGGCCGCATCTGGCGGTGCTTCAGGCGTCGCTGGAGGCCGCAGGGGTGGCCAGCGAGGCGATCATCCTGCCGCCGGGCGAAAAGACCAAGAGCTGGGCGATGCTGGAGCATGTTTGCGACCGGCTGCTCGAACTCGGCATCGAGCGGTCGGATCATGTCATCGCGCTGGGCGGCGGGGTGATCGGCGATCTGGTCGGTTTCGCCTGTTCGATCGTCAAACGCGGCTGCCGCTTCGTGCAGATCCCGACGACGCTGTTGTCGCAGGTCGATTCGTCGGTCGGCGGCAAGACCGCGATCAACACCTCGGCGGGCAAGAACCTGATCGGCGCCTTCCACCAGCCTGCCATGGTGCTGATCGACCCGGACGTGCTCGACACCCTGCCCGCGCGCCAGGTGCGGGCGGGCTATGCCGAGGTCGTCAAATATGGCCTGATCGACGACTTCGCCTTTTTCGAATGGTGCGAGGCGAACGCGCCGGCATTACTGGCGGGGGATGCCGATGCGCGGGTATACGCCATCGCCCACTCCGTCGCCGCCAAGGCGCGGATCGTGGCGGCGGACGAGCATGAGACGAACGGTATCCGTGCGCTGCTCAATCTGGGCCATACCTTCGGCCATGCGCTGGAGGCGGAGGCGGGTTTCTCCGACCGGCTGCTGCACGGCGAGGGTGTGGCGGCGGGCTGTGCGCTCGCCTTCCGCTATTCGGTGCGCAAGGACCTTTGCGAGCGGCAGGATGCCGAGCGGGTCGCGGCGCATCTCCGCGCGATCGGCCTGCCCGATGGCTTGGCAACCGCCGGGATCGATGCTCCCTCCGCGACGTTGGTCGAGCATATGAAGCACGACAAGAAAATGGCGGCGGGCACCCTGCCCTTCCTGCTCGCGCGCGGGATCGGGCAGACCTATCTCGACAAGACGGTCGACCTGGCCGACATCGCCGCCTTCCTCGATACCGAGCCGCGCTGATGCCCAACGGCGTCGCCAAGGCAAATCTGCCGAGCAAGACCTGCCCGGCCTGCGGACGCCCCTTCACCTGGCGCAAGAAATGGGCGCGGGATTGGGATCAGGTGGTTTATTGCTCGGACGCGTGTCGGCGGAAGCGGTAGGGATTCCCGTGGCCTTCGACTTCGCTCAGGCTGAACGGAGCGGGGGAGCCTCGCTTATACAACCTCCGTTCAGCCTGAGCGAAGTCGAAGGCCACGCTCTCCCCTATCCCCGCATCCGTCTAGCCGCCGCCAAGGCCCGCTCCCGCCCCTCGCGGTGGCCGATGATCTTGGCTGGATAATCCTTCGGCCGACAACCAGCCTCGTCCGGGTCATGGATGGCGGCGTCGCCAACGCCCTTCAACTCCGGCACCCACTCACGAATATAGTCCCCGGCATCGAACTTCTCAGACTGGCTGAGCGGCGCCATGATCCGGCCGAACATGTTCGAGTCGATCCCCGTGCCCGCGACCCATTGCCAGTTGACGGCATTGTTCCCGTAATCGGCATCGACCAGACAATCCCAGAACCAGCGCTCCCCCTCGCGCCAGTCGATCAGCAGATGCTTGATGAGGAAGGAAGCGGTGATCATCCGCACCCGATTGTGCATCCAGCCCGTCGTCCAGAGCTGCCGCATCCCGGCATCCACGATCGGATAGCCGGTACGTCCCGTCTGCCACGCCTTCAGGTCCTTGGCGGCCTCTGCGCCACCGCGCCACGGCATCCTGTCGAAGGCATCGCGCCCGTTGCGATCAGCATAGTCGGGCATTGCCATAACCACACCATCCGTGAAGTCCCGCCACGCCAATTCCTTCCGAAACGTCTCGGTATCGCCCCGCCGGGCGAGCGAGTGCCATACCGCACGTACCGAGACCTCACCGAAATGCAGGTGCGGCGACAGGCGCGAGCTGCCCTCTTCGGACGGCATGTTGCGCGCGGTGTCATAGGCGACCGCCTTTTCGCCGAAATCCGCCATCCGCTCGCGCGCCGTCGCCTCGCCCGGTATCCAGTCCTCGTCGAAACCGGTCGACCAGTCGGGCTTGGTCGGCAGCAGCGTCCAGTCGGCCAGTTTCTCGCTTGTCGGCCAATGGCCTGGCGCATCCAGCGTCTCGGGGCGATCGAGCGGGTGCTCGGGCGGCAGATGGCCCTGCAGCCCCTTCCAGAAGGCCGAGTAGATCCGGAACGGCTTGCCGCTGCCCGTCGTGACCAGTTCCGGCCGTGCCAGATGATTGCCGTCATACAGGGTCAGGCAATCGTCCAGCGTCTCTTCGGCCTTGCGCCACCAGGGTTCGTAATGACGGATGGCATGGACCTCGGTCGCGCCCGTCTCTTCCATCAGGGCGCGCAAGGTCTGGACGGCTTCGCCCCGTCGCAGGATCAGGCGGCTGCCCCGTTCTTTGAGATCCTTCGCGAGCGACGTCAGGCTGTGATGCAGCCACCAGCGCTGCGCCGCGCCCATCCGCCAGTCGCCCGGCGTTTCGTCGTCGAGGATATAGACCGGGATGACCGGCCCCGCGTCCGCCGCCGCGAGGAGAGCCGGTTGGTCGTGAAGGCGAAGATCCTGGCGGAACCAGACGATGTGGGGGGATGTCATCCACGCGCTACGTTTCGATCCCGCTCCGGTTCCCAGGCGCGCATGCGATGGCCCAGCGTCAGGATCGCCGCGACATGGCGCTCCGCAATCGCCATGACATCGTCACCATAGCCGCCGCCCACGGTGCTGGCGACGGGAAGCCCGCGGGCGAGCGCCAGATCGGCGATCAGCGTGTCGCGGGCGATCAGCCCTTCGTGTGTCACCGCCAGGCGCCCCAGTCGATCCTCGACGAACGGATCGACCCCGGCCTGGTAAAGGATGATGTCCGGCCGATGCTCGTCGAGAAACGGCACAAGCGTCGCCTGGAGTTGCGCAAGATATTCGTCATCATCCACGCCGTCGGGCAAGCCGACGTCCAACGTCGAGCGGGCTTTCCGTGCCGGGAAATTCTTTTCCGCATGGATCGAATAGGTGACGATATCCGGCCGCCCGGCGGTCAGCGCGGCGGTGCCATCGCCCTGATGCACGTCGCAATCGACGATCGCCACCCGCCCCACGACGCCCTGCTCGACCAGCCGCACGGCCGCCACCGCCAGATCGTTGAACACGCAGTAGCCCGCCCCCGTATTGGACAGCGCATGATGGCTGCCCCCGGCGGTGTTGGCGGCAAAGCCATGTTGCAGCGCCAGCAGCGCGGCGGTCCACGTTCCCCCCGGCACAGCCCGCGCCCGATGCGCGACCTGCTGCGTGATCGGAAAGCCGATCCGCCTCGTCTTGTCGGGCGGCACGCGCGCCTCCAGCACCTCCGCGACATAATCCGGATCGTGAACCGCCTCCAGCCAGATCGGCGGGATCAGTTCCGGCTCGGTCCATGCCACCGCATCGCCCTTTGCCCGCAGCAGATCGCGGATCGCCCCGTTCTTGCCCCAGCGATAGGTGGAACGCGCCGGTGCCTCGGTGACATAGGCGGGATGATGGACGACATGGATCATCGTCCCTAGGTAGGAAGCCATGACCCGCGATAGGAGGGCCACGGCCCCGCTGCCCGAACTCCGTGCCGATGTGGCGCGATTCCTCGGCTATTATAACCGCCTCCCCGGCCCGCCTCAGCAGGAGCTGGGTCCCGAGGCGGCCCGCCAGATGATGCGCGCCGCGCGCGACCTGACCGATCCGCCGGTCGGGCCGCTGGGGCTAGACGAGGCGTTCACGATCGAGGGTACGGCGGGGCCGATCCCCGTGCGGCGCTTCGATCCGCGCGAACGGCGCGAGCCGGGTCCGGTGGTGCTGTTCTTCCATGGCGGCGGCTTCGTGATCGGCGACATCGACACGCACGCGCCGCTCGCCGCCGAGATGGCACGGGCGCTCGACCTGCCCGTCCTATCGGTCGGCTATCGCCTGGCCCCCGAGCATCCCTGGCCCGCCGCGCCCGACGATTGCGAGGCGGCCGCACGCTGGCTGGCCGAGCAGCCGGGGACGACCGGGCTGATCGTGGCGGGCGACAGTGCGGGCGGCACGCTCGCCACCGTCACCGCCATGAGCCTGCGCGACCGGCCCGCCGCCGCGCCGGTCCTCGCTCAAGGACTGCTCTATCCCGCCCCCGACATGGCCCGCGCGCACCCGTCGCTCCGCGACTTTGCCGAGGGGCATTTCCTGACCCGGGCGATGCTGGACTGGTTCGTCGCCTGCTACGCCGCGGATCTGGGCGATGTGCGCGCCGCCCCGATGCGCGGCGAGCTGGCCGATATGCCACCCGCCGTCGTCATGACCGCCCAGTGCGACCCGATACGCGACCAGGGCCGCGCCTATGCCGCCGCGCTGGCCAAGGCCGGCGTGGCCGTGACCTTTCGCGAGGCACGCGGCACGATCCATGGCTTTGCGACGCTGCGCAAGGCGATCCCCTCCGGCGTGGGCGATCTCACCGCTTTCCTGCTTGCGTTGAGGGCCGTGATCGTCGAGGCGGAGGGCATCCGCCCGATGGGACAATGATGATGACCGACCTTCCCTATCGCCCCTGCGCGGGCGTCATCCTGATGAACCGCGACGGCCGCGTCTTTGTCGGCCAGCGGATCGATTCGACCCTGGAGGCGTGGCAGCTTCCCCAAGGCGGCATCGACCCCGGCGAAGAGGCCGATGCGGCGGGGCTTCGCGAATTGTTCGAGGAAACCGGCATCACCGCCGACAAGGTCGAACTGATCGCGCGCGCACCGCGTGAGCTGACCTATGACCTGCCCGACGACCTGATCGGCAAGGTGTGGAAGGGCAAGTGGCGCGGCCAGCGGCAGAGCTGGTTCCTCTATCGCTTCCTGGGCGAGGACAGCGACGTCCGCATCGACACCGAACATCCCGAATTCCGCGCCTGGCGCTGGGCCGAGCCGGAGACGCTGCCCGCGATGATCGTACCGTTCAAAAAGGCACTGTACGAGGAACTGCTGGTCGTCTTCGCCGACCATTTCGCCGTGACGCATGCGGATAACGCGGTTTCGGTCGACGCGGCGAAGCGCTAAGGCACCGGACCATGAAGATGCGGCTGTTCCTGATCCCGATGGCGCTCGGCCTGCTCGCCAATGCCGATCCCAAGGACCCGGACCCGGCGCTGATCCCGCCCCAGATCCGTTCGATGCTGGAGGCCGCGATCGCCAGCGGCAACGAGAACGACATCACCACCGTCGTCCGCTATGCCCGCAACGCCGTGCCCGAGGCCGCCGACGCGATCGATGCGATGGCCGATGTCTGGCGCGACGAGAAGACCGCCAGCCGCAGTCGTACCCTGCGCGAGGCTACCTTTTTCGACCTGTGGCATGGCCGGGTCGAGCTGGGCGGCTTTGCGACGACGGGCAACAGCCAGAATATCGGCCTGACGGGCATTGTCGACCTGACCCGCGAGGGGCTGCAATGGCGGCACAAGGTCCATCTCCAGGGCGATTATCAGGAGAGCGCGAACATCGTCAGCCGCGAACATTATGTCGCCTCCTACGAGCCCAACTACAAACTCAACGCCAACAACTATGTCTATGGCGCGGCGCAATATGAAAGCGACCGCTTCCTGGGCTATTTCAACCGTTTCTCTGCATCCGGCGGTGCGGGTTACAGCGCGATCCGCAAGCCGCGCATGACGTTGGACGTCGAACTCGGCCCCGCCTTCCGACATACCGAGTTCACCGACGGGCGGATCGAAAGCGCGCTGGCCGCGCGTGGCAATCTGAATTTCGTGTGGAAGCTGACCCCGGCCGTGTCGTTCAACCAGAACGCCTCCGCCTATGTGCAGAAGTTCAACAGCACGGTCAGCACCAATTCGGCGCTGAACGCCAAGCTGTTCGGTCCGCTGTCCGCCGCGCTGTCCTACAATGTCCAGTATGAAAGCGAGCCGCCGCTCGGCCGCCGGACGACCGACACGATCACCCGCGCCTCGGTGGTGTACAGCTTCTAATTTCGGCGGCGGGGTTCACCTTTGCTGCGTCCATGGCCTAGGTTGGGGCCATGGAGAGACTGAACACGATCGAGCGAGACGCGGTGGCGTCCGCCGCCGCCTACCCCATGCTGCCGCTGGTCGAGGCGTGGGCCGCGATCAACAGCGGGACACGCAACATCGCCGGACTGGCGATCATGGCCGAGCGACTGGCCGAGCATTTCGGCACCCTGCCCGGGGAGTTGACCCTGGTCGAGCCGGAGCCGGTCGAACGGATCGGCAGCGACGGCCGGTCCGCGCCGCTGGCGCATGGCCGCCATCTGCTGCTGTCCGTCCGCCCCGACGCCGCCCGCCGGATGCTGTTCACCGGCCATATGGATACCGTCTATCCGGTCGATCATCCGTTCCAGACCGTGACGCGCATCGACGACAACCGGCTCGGCGGGCCGGGCGTGGCCGATATGAAGGGCGGGCTGGCGGTGTTGCTCGCGGCGCTGAAGGCCGTCGAGGCTAGTCCCATGGCCGGACGGTTCGGCTATGATGTCCTTATCAACTCGGACGAGGAAACCGGATCGGCGTCCTCTGCCGCGCTGATCGCCAAATGCGCCGGTGGCAAGGTCGCGGCGCTGACCTATGAGCCCGCTTTGCCCGACGGCACGCTGGCGGGGGCGCGGGGCGGCACGGGCAATTTCACCATCGTCATACGGGGGCGCAGCGCCCATGCGGGCCGCAATCCGGAGGAAGGGCGCAACGCCATCGTCGCCGCCGCCCGGATCACGCTGGAGCTGTCACAGCTTGCCGCCGACGACATCACCGTCAACCCGGCGCGGATCGATGGCGGCGGACCGAACAATGTCGTGCCCGACCTGGCGATGCTGCACGTCAACTTCCGCCCGCGTGCCCTGGCCGCCATCGAGCGCACCGGCTCGGCGATGAAGGCCATTGCGGAGCGGATCGCCGCCGAACATGACGTCAGCGTCGAGGTCCATGGCAGCTTCAATCGCCCCCCCAAACCCATCGACGATGGCGCGGCCGCCTTGTTCGAGACAGTGCGCGCGGCGGGCGCGGACCTGGGCCTGAGCATCGGCTGGCGCGACACCGGCGGGGTGTGCGACGGTAACAATATCGCGGCGGCGGGGGTGCCCGTGGTCGACACCATGGGCGTGCGCGGCGGCGCGATCCACTCGCCGGACGAATATATGCTGATCGACAGCCTGGCCGAACGCGCGGGCTTGTCGGCGCTGACCATCCTGCGCATCATCGGTGCCGCATGAGCAGCTTTTGCATCCGCCCCGCGGTCGATAGCGACCTTCGCCACCTCTATGAAATGGCCAAGCTGACCGGCGGCGGCTTCACCAACCTGCCCCCCGATCGCCGCGCCCTGATTGCCAAGCTGGCGCGCAGCCATGACGCCTTTGCGGGCGATGGCGACGGCAAGGTCAAAGACGAGCTGTTCGTCCTGATGCTGGAGGACCGCGCGACCGGCGAGGTTCGCGGGACCTGTCAGATCTTCACCCATGTCGGGCAGAAGCACCCCTTCTACAGCTATCGCATCGGCACGCTGACACAGCATAGCCGCGAACTCGACCGCACCTTCCGCGCCGAGATGCTGTCTCTGACCACCGATCTGGAAGGTGCGAGCGAGGTCGGCGGCCTGTTCCTCCATCCCGGCGAGCGCGCCGGGGGCCTGGGCCTGCTGCTCGCCCGCAGCCGCTACCTGTTCATGCGCGCCAACCGCCCGCGCTTCGCCGACCGGGTACTGGCCGAACTGCGCGGCGTGATCGACGAGGCGGGGGGATCGCCCTTCTGGGACGGGCTGGCCGGGCGGTTCTTCGGGATGAATTTTCAGGAGGCCGACCAGTTCAATGCGATCCACGGGCACCAGTTCATCGCCGACCTGATGCCCAAGCACCCGATCTACACCGCGATGCTGACCGAGACCGCGCGGGCCGCCATCGGCCTGCCCCATCCCTCGGGACGCGCCGCCATGCGGATGCTGGAGAATGAGGGCTTCGCCTTCGAGCATTATATCGACATCTTCGACGGCGGGCCGACGATGACGGCCCGGACAGACCAGGTGCGCACCATCCGCGATGCGCGCGAAAGCACGGTCGTTGCGATCGATGCGCATCCGGGGCGCGAGGCGCTGGTCGCAACGGGACGGCTCACCGACTTCCGCTGCGCGCTGGCCGAAATCCGCGACGGCGATGGCGGCATCATCCTGTCCGAACAAGCCGCCAACACGCTCGACCTGACGGTCGGCGATACCGTCCTGCATATCGATCGGTGAGCATCATGCTGAAAGAAATCAACTTCGACGGCATCATCGGGCCGAGCCACAATTATGCCGGGCTCAGCCACGGCAACCTCGCCGCCACCCGCAATGCGGGCAAGGCCTCGCACCCCAAGGCCGCCGCGCTTCAGGGGATCGCCAAGATGCGCGCGAACCTCGACCTGGGGCTGGTGCAGGGCATCCTCCTGCCGCATCCCCGACCCGACCATGGCTGGCTGGGGCGGCTGGCGACCGATTATGGCGCCGCCTCACCGGTCCTGAAGGCGCAGAGCCTGTCCGCCTCGGCCATGTGGGCGGCCAATGCCGCGACCGTCTCGCCCGCGCCCGATACGCGCGACGGGCGCTGCCACCTGACCGTCGCCAACCTGCTGACCATGCCGCATCGCAGCCATGAGTGGCCCGCGACGCTCGCGCAGTTGCGGCTGGCCTTTGCCGACCCGGCCTTCGTCGTGCATCCGCCGGTGCCGGCCCCCTTCGGCGACGAGGGCGCGGCCAATCACATGCGGCTGTGCAGCGGCCATGGTCATCCCGGCGTCGAGGTCTTCGTCTATGGTGAGAGCGGCGGCCCCTTCCCCGCCCGCCAGCATCGCCAGGCGTGCGAGGCGGTCGCCCGCGCGCATTGCCTGTCGCCGGACCGGGTGCTCTTCGCGCGCCAGTCGGATGCGGCCATCGCGGCGGGGGCCTTCCACAACGATGTGGTCGCCGTCGCCAACGAACGCGTGCTGTTCGCCCATGAACAGGCCTTTGCCGATCGCGACAGCTTCTATGCCGATCTGCGCACCCTGATGCCCGATGTCGAGATCGTCGAGGTGCCCGCCGCGCGCGTCAGCCTGGAGGATGCCATCGCCTCCTACCTGTTCAACGCGCAGCTGGTGACCCCGCCGGGCGGCGAACCGACGCTGATCCTGCCGCAGGAGGCACGCGACACCGCACCCGTCTGGTCCTGGCTTCAGGATCATGTGGCGGGCAATGGTCCGATCCGGCGGCTGGAGGTGGTGAACGTCCGCGAATCGATGGCCAATGGCGGCGGCCCCGCCTGTCTGCGCCTGCGCGTGGTGGCCGACCCGGCGACGATCGACCCGCGTTTCCTGGTCGATCATGCCCGGCTCGACCGGATCGCCGCCGTGATCGAGGCGCATTGGCCCGACGCCATCGACCCCACCGAAATCGGCGATCCCGCCCTGATCGCCCGTATCGAGACTGCCCGCGCCGCGCTGCTGACCGAGCTGGACTGTCTCACTTTGGCAAGCGGTTGACGCTTGGCGGCGGGGCGATCCGGTGGTCTAACGGCGTCATGTGGTCCCGCCTGGTCGCCCTGTTCACGATCAAGTCGAAGTTCGAGGCTTTTCTGGTCATCTATGGCCTGGGCCTCGGCGCGGTCGAGCGCGGCATGCATTATCTGACCGCTTATCCAGGGCTTCCGGGCAAGATCCTGTTCGCCGCCTGTCCCATCGCGGTGTTCATGGCGGGCGCGCGCATATTGGACTCGCTGGAGCGGGACTATCGCGATTGACAGGATAAGTTGGTCGCACGGTTCGCTGGCGACATTATCTGACAATCCGATGACTGGCCTAACCCACCTGCAGCGCCTCGAAGCCGAGAGCATCCATATCCTCCGCGAAGTGGTCGCCGAGACCGAGCGTCCGGTGATGCTCTATTCGGTCGGCAAGGATTCGGCGGTGATGCTGCACCTTGCCAAGAAGGCGTTCTTCCCGGCACGCCCACCCTTCCCGCTGCTCCACGTCGACACGACCTGGAAGTTCCGCGCCATGTACGAGCTGCGCGATCGCGCGGCCGAGGCGGCGGGCATGGAGCTGATCGTCCACCGCAACCCGGAGGCCGAGGCGCTGGGCATCAACCCCTTCGACCATGGCAGCCGCCACACCGATATGTGGAAGACCGAGGGGCTGAAACAGGCGCTGACCGCTGGCGGATACGACGCGGCGTTCGGCGGCGCGCGGCGTGATGAGGAGAAGAGCCGCGCCAAGGAGCGGGTCTTCTCCTTCCGCTCCGCCGCGCATGGTTGGGACCCCAAGGCGCAGCGGCCCGAGCTGTGGAACCTCTATAACAGCCGCATCCACAAGGGAGAGAGCATCCGCGTCTTCCCCATATCGAATTGGACCGAACTCGATATCTGGCAGTATATCCTGCAGGAGGGCATCGAGATCGTGCCGCTCTATTTCGCCGCGTCGCGCCCGACGGTCGAGCGCGACGGGATGCTGCTGATGGTCGATGACGACCGTTTCCGCCTGCGGCCCGGTGAGGTCCCGGTCGATCGCTCGATCCGGTTCCGTACGCTGGGCTGCTATCCGCTGACCGGCGCGGTCGAGAGCGAGGCGGCTACCCTGCCGCAAGTCATCCAGGAAATGCTGCTGACCACCACGTCGGAGCGGCAGGGACGCGCGATCGACCATGATCAGGCGGCCAGCATGGAGAAGAAGAAGCGCGAGGGGTATTTTTGAGATGACCGCCTATCAACCCGATGCGCTGATCGCCGCCGATATCGACGCCTATCTCGCCACTCATGCCGCCAAGTCGATGCTGCGCTTCATCACCTGCGGCTCGGTGGATGACGGCAAGTCGACGCTGATCGGGCGGCTGCTCTACGATTCGAAGACCATCTTCGAGGACCAGTTGAGCCAGCTCGAGGCGGACAGCCGCCGGGTCGGCACGCAAGGGGCGAATATCGACTTCGCACTGCTGGTCGACGGCCTGGCCGCCGAGCGCGAGCAGGGCATCACCATCGACGTGGCTTACCGCTTTTTCGCGACGGAGAAGCGCAAGTTCATCGTCGCCGACACACCCGGCCACGAACAATATACCCGTAACATGGTGACGGGCGCCTCGACCGCCGATCTGGCCGTGATCCTGATCGACGCGCGCAAGGGCGTGCTGACCCAGACGCGGCGGCACAGCTATCTGGCGCATCTGGTGGG
The DNA here is from genome assembly GCF_001970915.1 of Sphingomonas sp. Sph1(2015). Lineage (NCBI taxonomy): Bacteria > Pseudomonadati > Pseudomonadota > Alphaproteobacteria > Sphingomonadales > Sphingomonadaceae > Sphingomonas > Sphingomonas sp. Sph1(2015). The sequence goes on along the minus strand of NZ_MQUI01000024.1, from coordinate 8,860 downwards.
CATCAAGGAGATCGTGCTGGCGGTCAACAAGATGGATCTGGTCGGCCATGACCAGTCGGTCTTCGACGCCATCGTTGCCGATTATGCAGCCTTCGCCAAGACCATTGGGATCGAACGGTTCACACCCATCCCCCTGTCGGGCCTGACCGGTGCGAACGTGACCACCCCCTCACCCGACATGCCCTGGTATGACGGCCCCGCGCTGCTCCCGCATCTGGAGACGGTGGCAATCGATGGCGACCGGGCGGCGGCGGCATCGTTCCGTATGCCGGTGCAGTGGGTCAACCGGCCCGACCTCGACTTTCGCGGCTTTGCCGGGTCGATCGCGAGTGGCCGGGTATCGGTCGGTGACCGGGTGCGGATCGCCCCCTCGGGCAAGATGACCGAGATCGCGCGGATCGTCACCTTTGACGGTGACCGCCAACAGGCGATCGCGGGCGAGGCCGTGACGCTGGTCCTTGCCGACGAGGTCGATTGCTCGCGCGGCGACGTGATCGCCGCCGCCGAGGACCCGCCAGAAATCGCCGACCAGTTCGTCGCCAAGATCGTCTGGATGGCGGACGCTCCGCTGGTGCCCGGGCGCAGCTACTCGCTCAAGCTCGGAACACAGCTGGTCGGCGCAACGGTGCAGCCGCCGCGTCACGTGGTCGACGTGAACAGCCAAGAGCAACGCCCCGCCGATACGCTCGCGCTCAACGATATCGGCCTGGCGGAGGTCTATGCCGATCGCCCGATCGTGTTCGAGCCCTATGCGAAAGGCAGTGCGCTCGGCGGTTTCATCCTGATCGACCGCGCGACCAATGCAACGGTCGCGGCGGGCATGATCGACCATGCGCTGCGCCGCGCCCAGAATATTCATTGGCAGTCTGCGGTGGTGACGCGCGAGGCGCATGCCCGACAGAAGGGACAGGCCCCAAAGGTCCTCTGGTTCACCGGCCTGTCGGGCTCTGGCAAGTCCACCATCGCCAACATGGTCGAACAGAAGCTGCACGCCATGGGTCGCCACAGCTTCCTGCTGGACGGCGACAATATCCGCCATGGCCTGAACCGCGACCTGGACTTCTCCGAAGCCGGGCGGGTGGAGAATATCCGCCGGGTGGGCGAAGTCGCCAAGCTGATGGCGGACGCTGGCCTGATCGTGCTGACCGCCTTCATCTCGCCCTTCAAGGCCGAGCGGGACATGGTCCGCGCGCTGCTGCCCAAGGGCGAATTCGTCGAGATCTTCGTCGATACGCCTTTGGGCGTCGCCGAGGAGCGGGACGTGAAGGGCCTTTACGCCAAGGCGCGTGCGGGCGAGATCGCCGAGTTCACCGGCATCTCCAGCCCCTATGAAGCGCCCGAGCGACCCGAAATCCGGATCGACACGACGAAGGAGACGGCGGAACAGGCCGCATCGCGGATCGTCGAACATGTGCTGGGCATCTGGAGTTACGACCTGTGACCGACGCCGAACTGGCCCGCTCGGTCGCTGTCGAGGCGGGCGAACTGCTCAGGTCCATCCGCGCGTCGAGCGGACTGGAAGGTGCTGCCCTCGGCGCACTGGGCGACAGGGATGCCAATACGCTGATCCTCGACCGGCTGCACGCGGCGCGGCCCGACGACTTCATCCTGTCCGAGGAGTCGGTCGACGACCGCGCCCGCTGCGCCGCGAGCCGCGTCTGGATCGTCGATCCGCTGGACGGCACGCGCGAATATGCCAGCGGGTCGGGCGAATGGGCGGTGCATATCGGCCTTGCCATCGACGGCCGCCCGGCCATCGGCGCGGTGTCGGTGCCCGACCGCGATCAGGTGTTCGCAACCGACGACCTGCCCCCCAGACACCTCCCCTGCCCGGCGGGCCTGCGCGTCGTCGTCAGCCGCAGCCGTGCGCCCGATATCGCGGCTTGCGTCGGCGAGCGGCTGGGCGCGATCATGATCCCGATGGGTTCGGCGGGCGCCAAGGCGATGGCCGTGGTCGAGGGCCGTGCCGATGTCTATCTGCATGACGGCGGGCAATATGAGTGGGACAATTGCGCCCCCGCCGCCGTCGCGCTGGCGGCCGGGTTTCATGCCTCGCGCATCGACGGCAGCCCGCTGGTCTATAATTGCCGGAATCCGCTGCTGCCCGATCTACTGATCTGCCGGCAGGAAGTGGCGACCATCGTGCTGGAGGCGATCGCGCGGGGTTGAGGCGGATCGATCCAGGTTGCACAAATGTGACCTTGTAACGTCTCATGGCTTGGTTCATGGGTCGATGATGCCGCACCCTTTTTCCGTCGCTCTTGTCGTGCGGATGCTTCCATGACCCTTGTTCCCCTCGCCTTCGGCTTTGCCGCCATGCTCGCCACGCTGGCGGGCGGGCTGCTCGCGTTGCGGCTGCGTCATCGCATCGGGCTGGTATTGGGCGTCACCGCCGGGATCGTGGTCGGTGTGGCGCTGTTCGATCTGGTGCCCGAGGCGCTGGAGCTGGCGGGGGACCGCTGGACGATCCGCGCGATGATGGCGTTCAGCGCCATGGGGCTGGGCGGTTATATGCTGCTCGACCGGGTGCTTGCCCGGATCCCGCACGCGGCGGCCGCTTCATGGCGGGGCGATCTGGGTCCGGCCATGCTTTGCGTACACAGCCTGATGGATGGGCTGGGCATCGGCATCGCGTTCCAGATCGATACCGCGGCGGGATGGATGATCGCCTTGGCCGTCCTGACCCATGACGTGGCGGACGGAGTCAACACCGTCAGCCTCAGCCTCGCCGCGCGGTCCGAAGCGGCGGCGCGGCGCTGGCTGGTGCTGAACGGAGTCGCTCCGATGCTGGGCGTCGTGATCGGGCTGGGATTGTCGATCCCGACGGGGATGCTGGCACCGCTGATGGCGCTGTTCGCCGGGATTTTCCTCTATATCGGCGCATGCGAGCTGGTGCCGCGCAGCCAGTCGCTCGATCCGCGACTTCGGACCAGTTTCGCGACCTTGGCGGGCATCGCGCTGATGCTGGGCGTGACACACTTCGCCCACTGACGCCGGTTTGGGGCATCGTCGCCTGGAAGGGTGCCGACGACGATGCCCGCGACCTCAAGCGGGTTGGACAGCACCCGCCGCCGCATTCGCCCCGCCCTCGGCCATGCCGGTGAGCTTTTCGTCGGTGGCCTTTTCCTCGGCCAGCGTCTCGTCCAGGATCGCCGCGCAGTCGCTGCGCCCCAGCTGCCGTGCCCAGGCGACGAGGGTGCCATAGCGCGCGATCTCATAATGCTCGACCGCCTGCGCCGCCGCGATCAGCGCGGCGTCCAATACCCGTTTGTCGGCGACTTCGCCCGCGACCTCATTGGCCTCCTTGATGATGCCGTCGATCGCCGGACAGGTCACCGCCTTGGGCTTTTCGCCATGCATCTCGAACACCTGTTCCAGCCGCCGGATCTGCCCTTCAGTCTCGCGCAGGTGCTGCTCGAACCCGGCCTTGAGCTGCGGGTCGGTCGCCTTCTCGATCATCTTGGGCAGTGCCTTGGTGATCTGATGCTCGGCGTAATAAATGTCCTGAAGCTGATGGACGAACAGGTCGTTCAGCGTCGCGATATCCTTGGTAAACAAGCCCATGATCCGTCTCCTGATAGGGTAGTTTCAACGGTCGGCCGAGCCGGGTTCGGCGATCTGGCGGTGTGCTTCGGCCAGCACCGACTGGGGCACCACGCCCGCACCTGCGACCTGCAGCTTGTTCTTCAGGCCGGTGGTAATGTGCCCCTCGCCCGCCTTCATCGCGTCCCAGCCTTTCCGGGCAACCTCGGCGGGATCGTCCTTCTTGCTCTGGCCGACATGGGTGTCGAGCATGTCGGCGCGGGCGAAGAATTCGGTTTCGGTGGCACCCGGCATCAGGGTGGTCAGGGTGACGCCCTTTTCATCCTTCAGCTCGTTGCGGACCGCCTCGGTGAAATTGTCGATGAACGCCTTGGTCGCGTTGTAGATGGCGTTGAACGGGCCGGGGATGAAGCCGACGATCGATCCCGTCACCAGCACCTTTCCCTCGCCGCGCCGGACCATCGCCGACAGCACGCGCTGGAGCAGATAGACGGTGCCGGTGACGTTGGTGTCGACCGATCGCCGCCAGTCCTCGACCGACTGGTCGAGGAACGCCCCGCCCTTGCTGTTGCCCGCATTGGCGCACAGCACATCGATCGCCCGGCCATCGGCGGCGGCGAGCAACCGATCCACGCCCTCCAGCGTCGACAGGTCCGCCTCGACCGCCTGAACCTGCGCGCCCTCGACCGATAGCTTGCTGGCGGCCGTGTGGATGGCCGGTTCGTCGGCGACGGTCAGCAAGTCATAGCCTTCGCGCGCCGCACAGGCCGCCAGATGATAGCCTATGCCGGTCGAGGCCCCCGTCACGATTGCGAATTTCTCTGCCATGGCGTGGCTCCTTATTGACCGGGCTTCAGCACGATCTTGGTCACTTCGTTTTGCTGGTCGTGGAACATGCGATAGCCCTCGGGCGCCCGTTCCAGCGGCATCCGGTGCGAGATCAGGAAGGTCGTATCGATCTTCCCCTCCATGATCGCGTCGAGCAGGCCGGGCAGATAATGCTGGACATGGGTCTGTCCGGTCTTGAGCGTCAGCCCCTTCTGCATCACCGCGCCCAGCGGGAACTTGTCGACGAAGCCGCCATAGACGGCGGGCATCGACACCCGGCCGCCCTTGCGACAGGCGATGATCGCCTGGCGGATGGCATGGATGCGATCGGTGCCGAGGAAAGTCGACGCCTTGATCTGGTCGATCGCATTGTCGACGAACAGGCCGTGCGCCTCCAGCCCGACCGAGTCGATCACCGCATCGGGACCGATGCCGCCGGTCATCTGCATCAGCGCGTCATAGGTCGCGGTCTGCTCGTAATTGATCGTCTCCGCGCCGAACTTGCGCGCCAGTTCCAGCCGGTGGGGGAAGTGATCGATCGCGATCACCCGCTCGGCCCCCATCAGGAAAGCCGACTGGACCGCGAAGAGGCCCACCGGACCACAGCCCCAGACCGCGACGGTATCGCCCGGCTCGATCTCGGCATTCTCCGCCGCCATCCAGCCGGTGGGCAGGATGTCGGAGAGGAACAGCACCTTCTCGTCCTCCACACCGTCGGGGATGACGATCGGGCCGGTGTCGCTGAACGGTACGCGGACATATTCCGCCTGACCGCCCGCATAGCCGCCTGTCATATGGCTATAGCCGAACAGCGCGGACATCGGATGCCCGTACAGTTCGCGCGCGATATCCTGATTGTCGGCCGGGTTGCCGTTCTCGCAGCCCGAATATTGATGCTTGCCGCAATGATAGCAGGAGCCACAGGCGATGGTGAACGGCACCACGACCTTCTGCCCCTTCTTCAGGGTCGAGCCCGATCCCGTCTCGACCACCTCGCCCATGAATTCATGGCCCAGAATGTCGCCCGACTGCATCGTCGGGATATAGCCGTCATAGAGGTGGAGATCGGAGCCGCAGATGGCGGTCGCCGTCACCTTGATGATCGCGTCGCGCGGATTGACGATTTCCGGGTCGTCGACAGTGTCGATGCGGACGTCATGCTTGCCATGCCAGGTCAGCGCCTTCATGCAGCCTGCTCCTCACGCTGTTTGGGGTTCATCGCGTTGGTGGCGACCTCGCCGGTTTCCATCAGCTGCTTGAAGCGCGCGAGGTCGCGGCGGACCTGGATATTGGGTTCGCGCTGGAACAGCTTGGCGACCAGCTTGCCGATGACGCCAGCGGGCGGATCGTAGAGGATGGTTGCGGTAACGACGGTCCCACGCGCCCCCGCGTCGCGGAAGGTGACGCGGCCCGAATTGGCGACGTCCGCGCCTTCCGCCGAAGTCCAGGCGATCAGCTCGCCCTCGTGCTCTTCGGTGACGATCGCGTCCCATTCCACCTTGGTGCCGCCGGGCGCCTTGACCACCCAATGCGACCGGGTGCCGTCCAGCACATCGACGCGCTCGACATTCTCCATCACGCTCGCGAGGTTGGAAAAGTCGCGCCACCAGGCGTAGAGTTCGGCGGATGGGCGGTTGATCGTCACTGCCCATCCGGCAAAGCTGTCTCCGCGATCCTCGACGGCCTCGGCAGTGGCAGTGCTGACGGCGGCGTCCTGGTCCCTGGAGGTCGACAGGGGCGCATCGTCATAGGGTCTGTCGGCGATGTCCGGCATAAGCCACTCTCCTCATTCCTTGCCCGGACAGCGTTGGATGAGGCGCGATGTTCCCTATTTTATCAGTCTTTTACAGTATCTTGATACACATCAACCGATCCGTGAAATCAACCGGCGGTTACCCGGATCCGGGCACGACCCACCTTGCGCGACAGCGCCTTGGGATCGGGAATGGTCATCGACCGCGACGACCAGATCAGGTCGCCCGCCCGCCGCGCCGCCTGCAACATCCGGTTCACATGCACCGCCGTCAGGCCGAGTGCATCGGCCAGCGTTTCCTGCGTGATCGGCAGGTCGAAGCTGTGGCCATGGGTCATTGCGCTGGTTTCCAGACGCTCATGCAGTTCGAGCATGAGGTCGCCGATCCGCTCCATCGCATTCATCCGCCCCAGTCGCGCGATCTGCGCCAGCAGATAGGCCTCGTCCATCGCATGGGCGACCGCATAGGCTTCGTCGAGCGCGGGCAGCGTGCCAGGCTCGGGCGGGGTGCAGGTGGTGACCTCGGTCAGGGTGATGATACTCGTCGGGGCCACCGGGCGCCGGTGATGATAGAGCCCGACGATATCGCCCGGCAGCAGGAAATTAAGGAATTGTCGCCGCCCGTCGAGCAGGATGCGCACCCGTGCCGCCCATCCCGACAGGATCAGATGCGGGCAGGCGATGTCGCGCCCCTCGACCAACAGGTCTCGCCGGGGGCGAAACGGCTGGGGCCGGGCGATCGCCTCGCCCAGCGCCGTGACCGAGGCACGGTCCAGGGACGCCAGGCGCGACAGACGATGAAGCGCCGGCACGATCGGCCTGGCACTGTGCGAAAGCGGAATATTCATGGTTTGCCCTTCACCGTCATCAGGGGAAAAGACCCATCGGCCGGGCGGTCCCGGGGAAGAACAACACGCAGCGAGGCTCTGATCAAATTCATCGCAACTCTCCTCATCCTGCCACCGGCCGGAATTGGCCGTGCGGCAAGGGCGATGACGTGACGGACGCCACCGGGTGATGCATCAAGAAGTTGGACAGCCCAACCGGCGACGAACCACCGGATCGATCCGCCATCACGGTCATGGCGAACCAAAGTGGGGCTGTCGTAACGCCTCCCGGTGCAAGGTGTACGAACAAGCGTCCGCAGCGCTCCATAATGCACATCAATATCCGGCGTTTTTCGTGTGTTAGGTCGAAAAACGGGGCGAAACATCGAAAACAGGCGATACAATAGCGCGGTCGTTCACCTCCATTCAGCCTCTTTTTGAGACACCATGACGTCGCGCGTGGGGGCGGCGCTTGCACACGTCATCCGTCATTCCCTTTTGAGCCCGAAACCCTATGGTGCGCGCCTTTCCGTCCAAGAGGCTTTGCCATGCGTTTCGCCACCCTCACCCGCCAGCCCGACGATCCCTTGCTGCGCATCATCGGCCAGCACGCCGCCGACCCGCGTCCCGACAAGATCGACCTGGGCGTCGGCGTCTTTCGCGACGAGGAAGGTCGCACGCCCGTCATGACGGCGGTGAAGGCGGCCGAAGCCCGGCTGCTGAGCGAACAGTCGAGCAAATCCTATCTGGGGCCGGAGGGTGATACCGGCTTTGTCCGCGCGCTGGCGACGCTGGTGCTGGGCGACTCGGTCGCGGCCGAGCGGGTCGTCGGGCTTCAGACGCCGGGCGGCACCGGGGCGCTGCGCCTCTCCGCCGAACTGCTGGCACGCGCGGGTGTCGCGCGTATCTGGATCGGCAGCCCCAGCTGGGCCAACCATGCGCCGCTGTTCCGCCAGGCCGGGGTCGAACCGGCGATGATCCCCTGTTACGACCTGACCAGCCAGAGCTTCGATCTGGACGGCTTCCTCAGTGGCCTGGGCGGAGCGGAGGCAGGCGATGCCGTCCTGTTGCACGGATGCTGCCACAACCCGATCGGGATCGATCCCGATGCGGCGGGCTGGAACGCCATCGCGTCGCTGGTCGCCGAACATGGGCTGCTGCCGGTCGTCGATCTCGCCTATCAGGGGCTGGGCGATGGCTTCGATGTGGATGCCGAGGGAGCGCGTACCATCCTGGCGGCGGTGCCGGAGGCGCTGCTCGCCTATTCCTGCGACAAGAATTTCGGCCTGTATCGCGAGCGCACCGGAGCGCTGTTCGCCATCACGCCGGACCGGGACAGCGGGGCGACCGTCTTCTCCAACCTGCTTTCCCTGGCGCGGGCTAACTGGTCGATGCCGCCGGATCACGGCGCGGCGATCGTCCGCATCATCCTGGAAGACGAAGCCCTGACCGCCGAATGGCGCAACGAACTGGAGGCGATGCGCCAGCGGCTTGCCAGCCTGCGCGCGGCGCTAGCAGCCGGGGGGCGCATCGGGACGATCGAACTGGCGGCGGTGGCGCATGGCAAGGGCATGTTCGCAACCCTGCCCCTGTCGCCGACGCAGGTGGAATGGCTGCGCGATCGTCATGCGATCTATATGGCCGGGTCGGGGCGGATCAACATCGCTGGGTTCAACACGGCCGCAATTGCGACCTTCCACGAGGCATTGCGGGATCTGATGGCGAACGGAGTGGCGTGATCTGGGCACTCCCGCCGTTGGTTTGGGGCGGCGGGATTCCCTTGGCCTTCGACTTCGCTCAGGCTGATCGGAGTTAAGTACTGCTCTGTATCCCAGAGTTGAAAGCGATCAGCATTGCACGGTTTTAGCCCCTCCCCTTCAGGGGAGGGGTTGGGGTGGGGCATCGCCAT
>NZ_MQUI01000023.1:0-57187 GCF_001970915.1 Sphingomonas sp. Sph1(2015) | reverse complement strand
CGCCTCCCGCCCTGCCCCATCCCGCGCTGACGGCGCTGTGTCGGCTGTTCGACGGGGTGATCGCCGCATCCTCGCTGGTGCCCAACGACCCGGTGCTCGACATTCGCGACTTCGCCTGGACGGCCGGGCTGCGGCGGCAATGGCGTGCGATCCGGGACGAAGCGCTGGCGGTATCGGGTCCGGCGGCGACCAGCCGGATCGTGCCCCTGCTGCGGGGCGGCGAGACGGCGAATCGCTGCCCCGTGGCGACCGCGGCGCTGGGCGAGGTGCCGGGACTGCACGACGCCGCCTTTGCGCTGCTCGCGCCCGGGGCGCATGTCGCGATGCGGCGCGGCGCGACCAAGGGGCTGCTGACCTGTCATCTGGGGCTGGCGGTGCCGCGCGACGGGGACGCGCGGATGCGGGTGCGCGATCGGATCGTGCGCTGGGCCGAGGGTGAAACGCTGATCTTCGACGACAGCTATCCGCATGAATTGTGGAACGAAGCCGAGGGCGCGCGGATCGTGCTGCGGCTGCGTTTTGCCCGCCCGCTGCGCCAACCTGGCCGCGCGGTGGCGGACAGCCTGCGGCACCTGCTGGGCGAGACGGCCTGACTGTCCGACATGGCCGATGCGGTATGAAATTGGTTTTATATTAACCTTTTGGTAACCCGTGACGAACGACAAGCCGCGCCGCTTGCCAGCCCCGGCTTTGTCACGGAATTGTCATGTTTATCAAGAGCGTAGCAGCCCGCCTCATTGCACCCGTGCTGGTGTCGATGCTGTTGCTGGCGATCCTGTCGGCCGTCACCCTGCAGACCGAGGGGCGCGTTGCCCGCGCCAACCAGGATGCCGCCCATGCCGAGGCGGTGATGCTGCGACTGGCCGAACTCCGCTCGCTCAGCCGGTCCTTGCAGCGCGATGCGCTCAATCTGGTGATCGAAAGCGATCCCGCCGAGCGACAGGTGATCCAGGGCAAGTTCGACACCCGGCTGGGCAAGTTCACCGACCAGCTCGACGCGCTGCGCAGCGATGCCGCACGCTATGCGATCACGCCCGCCTATTTTACGTCACAGGCCCGTGTCCGCCACGAACTGGCCCAGGTCGGCAGCCTTGCGGATACGGGGGACCGGGCGGCCGGTCTTTCGCATTTCCGCCAGCGGGTGCGCCCGGCCGAGCGGCTGGCCTCCAGGATCGCCGATACGCGGATCGATGCGCTGACCGGCGAGGTGAAGGCGTTGCATATCCGCGCCGATACCGTGGCCGAACAGGGACGCTGGATCCTGATCGGCGCGACGGTGCTGCTCGCCATCGCCGGGTTGGCGACCGGCCTGTACATCGCACTGCGCACCGTCGTCCGGCCGCTGCACGAGCTGCGCCAAGCCATGGGGCTGCTGGCGGAAGGGCAGACCGGGCGCGCCATTCCCCATGCCGAACGCGAGGACGAGGTCGGGGAAATGGCGCGGTCGATGGTCGCCTTTCGTGACCAGCTCGCCCGTGCCGAGGCGGAGAAGACCGCCCAGACCGGGCTGATCGTCGCCAGCATCGGCCAGGGCCTGTCGGCCCTCGCCAAGGGCGACCTGACCGCGCGGATCGACGCGACGCTGGACGAGCCCTTTGCCCGGCTGAAAAGCGATTTCAACGCGGCGATGGCGGCGTTGCATGCGACGATGGCGCGCGTCGTCGGTGCGGCCGGCGGCGTGCGGGCGGGCGCGATGGACATTCGCCAGGCCTCCGACGACCTGTCGCAGCGGACCGAGCAGCAGGCCGCCAGCCTGGAGGAAACCGCCGCCGCGATGGACGAGATCACCGCGACCGTCCGCCACGCCGCGACCGGCGCGACCGATGCCGCGCATGCGCTGGAACAGACCCGCGCCGATGCGCGCGACGGCGGCGCGGTGGTCGTCCGGGCCAGGGCGGCGATGGTCGACATCCAGCGCGCCTCGTCCGAGATCGAGGAGATCATCGGCGTCATCGACGGCATCGCCTTCCAGACCAATTTGCTGGCGCTCAATGCCGGGGTCGAGGCCGCGCGCGCGGGCGAGGCCGGACGCGGCTTCGCGGTGGTCGCCTCCGAGGTGCGCGCGCTGGCGCAGCGTTCGGCCGATGCCGCACAAGACGTCAAGCAGCGCGTGCTGGCCAGCGCCAGCGGGGTGCAGAACGGCGTCGCGCTGGTCGGCGAGACGGGCGTGGCGCTGGAGAAGATCAACGAGGGGATGGGTCGGCTGGGCACGCTGATGACCGGCATCGCCGACGATGCGAATCGCCAGGCCAAGGGGCTGGGCGAGGTGAACAGCAGCCTGTCCCAGATGGACATGGTGACGCAGCAGAATGCCGCGATGGTCGAACAGGCCACCGCCGCCGCGCGCAGCCTGGCCGACGAGGCGGAGCAATTGTCGCAGGCGGTCGAGCGCTTCGTCCTCGACATGGCACCCACGCCGTTGCGCGTCGTCGAGTCGGAGAAGGAACGGGTCGTGTCGATACCCGTCCGGCGCGCGGCGAACGAGGATTGGTCGGCTTTCTGATGGCCAGCCATAGCGGGTCGGCCAAAGCAGGCGCATCAAAGCGGGATTGCCTCTGCGGAAACGCATCCTTTCCCGCGTCCGGCTTGATCCCCATCGCGAGCCGCGCCACATGGGGGTCATGCTGATCGAGACCGAACCGACGCCCAACCCGGCGACGCTGAAATTCCTGCCCGGCCGCAAGGTCATGGACAGCGGCACCCGCGACTTCGCCTCGCCCGAGGAAGCCGCCGCCAGCCCGCTGGCCGAGGCGATCTTCAACCTGGGCGACGTGACCGGCGTGTTCTTCGGCCGCGACTTCGTCTCGGTCACGGTCGCGCCCGGCACCGACTGGTCGGATGTGAAGCCCGATGTGCTGGGCATCCTGCTCGACCATTTCTCGGCGCAGATGCCGCTGTTCCGCCAGGGTGCGGCGGACTTTTCGGTGCCGGTCGAAGAGGAAAGCTTCACCGACGATCCCGAGGATGCCGACATCGTCGCGCAGATCCGCGAACTGATCGACACGCGCGTGCGCCCGGCCGTGGCCAATGACGGCGGCGACATCGTCTATCGCGGCTTCGACAAGGGCAAGGTTTACCTCAAGATGCAGGGTGCCTGCGCCGGGTGCCCCTCGTCCAGCGCCACGCTGAAGAACGGCATCGAGCAGTTGCTGCGCCATTATGTGCCCGAAGTCACCGAAGTCAGGGCCGTCTGATGAACCCGATCGACGACGCCAGCCTGGATCGGCTGTTCCGCGAGGGGCGCACCTTCAACCATTATCTCGATACGCCGGTGGGCGAGGACGAAATCCGGGCGATCTGGGATCTGATGAAGATGCCGCCGACCTCGACCAACCAGAGCCCGGCGCGCATGGTCTGGTGCCTTAGCGCGGAGGCGAAGGAAAAGCTCGCGGCCTGCGCCTCGGACAGCAATGCCGACAAGATCCGCCAGGCGCCCGCCGCCGTCATCATCGGCATGGACGTGAACTTTCACGAAACCCTGCCGCAGCTCTTCCCGCATGTGGACGCCAAGAGCTGGTTCGAGGGCAATACCGAACTGCGCGAGGCCTCGGCCTTCCGCAACAGCTCGCTCCAGGGGGCCTATCTGATCCTCGCCACGCGCGCGCTGGGGCTGGATACCGGCGCGATGTCCGGCTTCGACCAGGGTGCGGTGGACAAGGCGTTCTTCGCCGACCAGCCGGGCGTTCGGTCGAACTTCATCGCGACGCTAGGTTACGGCGACACGTCGAAGCTGCACCCGCGCAACCCCCGGCTGGCGTTCGAGCAAGCCAACCGGATCGCCTGAGCCTCCCTTGCGCACGCTGGTCATCGACACCGCCACCGCCGCCTGCTCGGTCGCCCTTCTCGACGGCGACCGGGTGGTCGCGCATGGCCATGACGTGGTCGGGCGCGGCCATGCCGAGCGGCTGGTGCCGATGATCGCGGCCTTGCCCGATGGCGGCCGGGCAGAGCGCATTCTGGTCGATTGTGGGCCGGGCAGCTTTACCGGCATCCGCGTCGGCATCGCGGCGGCGCGCGGACTGGCACTGGGCTGGGGCGTGACCGCAACCGGCTATCAGTCGCTGGCGCTGGTCGCCGCCGCCGGGTTCGCCGCGCGCGACGATGACTCGCTGACCGTCGTGCTGGAGGGCGGGCATGGCGAGGTGTTCGTCCAGCCCTTTGCCCGCGATCTGACTGCCCTCGCCCCCTTCGCCTCGATGAAGCCCGATGCCGCGCTTGCCGCGCTGGAGGGGCGGGTCGCGATCGGTAATGGCGTGCGCTGGCTGACCGCGCTGTCACCCGACCTGATGGTGGTCGAGGTGCTGCCGGATGCGTCGCAGGCCTGGCGGCTTCCCGCCGACCTCACCGCCCTGCCCCCGCGCCCCGTTTACGGCCGCGCACCTGACGCCAAGCTACCCGGTGGCATCACCCCGCCCGACGCCGTCGGTCTCGGGGCGGCCTGATGGCCAGTATCGGCATCTCGCTTCGCCCCGGTGACGCGCGCGACGCCGGGGTCGTCGAACAGGTCATGGCCGCGGCCTTCGACCCGCAATGGGGCGAGGCCTGGACCCGCTCGCAATTGCTCGGCGTGATGGCGCTGCCCGGCATCAAGCTGCTGATCGCCGAGGCGGGCGAGGAACCGGCGGGCTTTGCACTGACCCGCGCGGTGTTGGACGAAGCGGAATTGCTGCTGCTGGGCGTCGCGCCCGACCATCGCCGCGCGCGGATCGGCAGCCGTCTGGTCGAGGCGGTCGTCGCCGACTGCGCCGCGCACGGCGTCGAGACGCTGCATCTGGAGGTGCGCTCCAACAACCCGGCCATCCTGTTCTATGCGACCCACGGCTTTGCCAAGTGCGGCGAGCGGCGCAATTATTACAAGGGCGCGGACGGGCGGCATTACGACGCGCATACCTACACCCGCCCCATCGGCTGACCCGATCACTGTTTCCAGGTTATTGCGAGTCGCTATCCTCTTTTCGCAATTAGCCTTTGGGGGTAGAGAGGGGTTCGCCCGAGGAGTTAGACGTTACCATGGCCCGCAAAATCGATCTCGAAGCGCTGTGCGCACAAAAGGGACTGCGCATCACCGAACAGCGCCGCGTGATCGCCCGCGTCCTGTCGGAAGCGGAGGACCATCCGGATGTGGAAAAGGTCTATGAGCGCGCCGCCAAGATCGATCCCGGCATCTCGATCGCGACCGTGTACCGCACCGTCCGTCTGTTCGAGGAAGCGGGCATCCTGGACCGCCATGATTTCGGCGACGGCCGCGCCCGCTACGAGCCCTCGCCCGAGGCGCATCACGACCATCTGATCGATGTCGAGACCGGCCGGGTGATCGAGTTCGTCGATCCCGAACTGGAACAGCTGCAAAAGGCGATCGCCGAGAAGCTGGGCTTCCGCCTGGTCGATCACCGGATGGAGCTTTACGGCGTCAGCCTCGACCGCAAGAGTTGATGGCGGTCGCCGTCCCCATCGACGCCGACAACAAGGGCGGCCTGCGTGCAGCGGGTCGCCTTTTGAGTATCCTGGGCGTGCTGCTGATCGCGCTGACGCTCCATGGAACGTGGCGGCTGGTCGGACGCGCTTCGCCGTGGCCGCCCCGGTTCCTGCGCCGGGTCGCGATGATCCTGGGCGCGGACATTCGCGTTACCGGCACGCCCGAGCGCCGCAACGTCATGATCGCGGCCAATCATCTGAGCTGGATGGACATATTGCTGCTGGCGGGCACGTCGGGAACGCGCTTCGTCGCCAAGGCGGAGGTGGCGGCGCTGCCGCTGGTCGGTTGGCTGGCGGGGCTGAATCGCACGCTGTTCGTCGAGCGCGGCGACCGGCTGGGGGTCGGCGATCAGGTCGCGGCGATCCGATCCGCGTTGACTGAAGGCCAACCTCTTGCGGTGTTTCCCGAAGGGACCACCGGCGACGACCTGTCCGTCCTGCCGTTCAAGCCCGCGCTGTTCGCGGCGCTGGTCCCGCCCTTGCCCGGCATTCGGGTGCAGCCGGTGCGGATCGACTATGGCACGGTCGCCCGCGACATCGCGTGGCTCGGCACCGATCCGGGTGACGCCCATGCCAAGCGCGTGCTGCGGCGGCGGGGGCGATTCACGGTGACCCTGCACTATCTCGAACCCTTCGACCCCGCCGGCTTCCCGGATCGCAAGGCGATCGCGGCCGATACGCGCAGGCGGATCGTCGGCGCCTGATATCCGACATCGCCGGCGGCGAACCCCCGGGATAGGATCGGCGCGCCATTCCGGGGGGACGCCATGCTCAAGACGATTCTCGTTGCCGCCAGCCTGCTGACCACGACCGCCGCCACCGCGCAGATGGCCAATCCCTGCCCCGGCGGCACGGTCCCCGCGACGATCCGTCACAACAGGATCAAGCCCGGCCAGTGGGTGACCTTCGCCAAGGCGATGGCGGCGCATAACGCCTGGTATGTCAGCCAGAACGATCCGACCCGCACCATGCTGGTCCGCGTGGTGACCAGAGGGGCTGGCGGCCCCGCCGTCACCGATACCGAAGCGGTGACGATCACCCGCTATGGCGCGACCAAGCCCCAGGCGGCCCTTGACGCCGCCTATTCGGCCTTCACCGTCCGCTATCGCCAGAGCAGCGAGATGGCCGACGAAACGCGGGTCTGTTTGCCAAAGGGCTGACAAAAAGCATTCCTCCCCTGTGAGGGGAGATGGCAGGGCGAAGCCCTGACGGAGGGGTGCCGCGCTTTCGATAGGGGTGACACCCCTCCACCATCCTGCGGATGGTCCCCCTCCCCTTGCAGGGGAGGAATAGCGGAACGCTGGCGAGCGCGGTCGATTTACGATAAGGGCCGCGTCATGCCCGCATCTCCCAAGACCTTTCACGTCAAGTCCTTCGGCTGTCAGATGAACGTCTATGACGGCGAGCGCATGGCCGAGCTGATGGCCGCGCAAGGGCTGACGACGACCGACGATGCCAGCGCCGCCGATCTGGTGGTGCTCAACACCTGCCACATCCGCGAACGTGCGACCGAGCGGGTCTATTCGGAGATCGGCCGCCTGCGCAAGGATGCGGGCGAGCAGGGTCGCAAGCCGATGATCGCGGTCGCGGGCTGCGTCGCCCAGGCCGAGGGGGCCGAGATCGTGCGCCGTGCCAAGGTCGATGTGGTCGTCGGCCCGCAGGCCTATCACAACCTGCCCGATCTGGTCGCCAGGGCGGCGGCGGGCGAAGCCGCGCTCGACACCGACATGCCCGTCGAGTCCAAGTTCGTCCACCTGCCCGGCCGCCGCAAGGTGAACCCGTCCGCCTTCCTGACCGTGCAGGAGGGTTGCGACAAATTCTGCACCTATTGCGTCGTTCCCTATACGCGCGGTGCGGAGGTCAGCCGGTCCTTCTCGGCGATCATGGACGAGGCGCGGTCGCTGGTCGATGCGGGCGCGCGCGAGATCACGCTGCTGGGCCAGAACGTCAATGCGTGGAACGACGCGGACGATCGCGGCCTGCACGGCCTGATCCGCGAGCTGGACCGGATTCCCGGGCTGCACCGCATCCGCTATACGACCAGCCATCCCAACGACATGACGCAAGGGTTGATCGACGCGCACCGCGATGTCGAAAGCCTCATGCCCTTCCTCCATCTGCCGGTCCAGTCGGGCAGCGACCGCATCCTGAAGGCAATGAATCGCCAGCATACGCGCGACAGCTATATGCGGGTCATGGACCGCGTGCGCGCCGCGCGCCCCGACATCGCGCTGTCGGGCGATTTCATCGTCGGCTTCCCCGGCGAGACCGAGGCGGACTTCGCCGACACGCTGAGCCTGGTCGACGCGATGGGCCATGCCCAGGCATTCAGCTTCAAATACTCGCCCCGCCCCGGCACTCCGGCCGCAACGATGGCGGATCAGGTCCCGGCTGAGGTGATGGACGACCGGCTCCAGCGCCTGCAGGCCGCGCTCAATCGCGACCAGCATGCGTTCAATCTGGCCAGCGTCGGGCGGACCTGCACCATCCTGCTGGAGCGGCGCGGCAAACTGCCCGGCCAGATGCTCGGCAAGTCGCCCTGGTTGCAGTCCGTGCACCTGATCGGCGACCACCAGATCGGCGACCTGGTCGAGGTCGAACTGGTCGCGGCCGGACCGAACTCGCTGACCGGCCAGGCCAAGGTGAAGGCGGCGGCCTGATCCCCATCCTCCGTTCGGACTGAGCGAGGTAGAAGCCCACGCTCCCGTTTATTGTTCACGCGAAGCCGCGAAGACACGAAGTGGTAGCACCGGTGGGCCGCGCATCCCGTCATCGCGAACGGAAGACATATCAGAACGGTTGATAGGGTGGAGCCATCCTTACGGCCGAACCCGCCATCATCGCGTCTTCGCGTCTTCGCGCGAACAGATTTTTTGACCGCGCAGAGGACGCAGAGGAAAAAGAATGTCTCCCGGCCGCCGCGCCGGGCTCTTCTTCTCCGCGCCCTCTGCGCCTCTGCGCACCAAAAAACCTTGCAAACGTCACGCCTATGTCACGCAATTTCGCTGGCGTTCCGCTCCTTGCCTCCCCATCTTGGGGAAACCTACTGACGGTGAAAGGACCGCATGAGCCGCAAGCCCCTCCCCGCCCAGGCCGGTGAACGCAGCCGGGCGGAACTCAGCTTCGACAAGCCGCAAGTGCTGGCGCAGCTGTTCGGCCAATATGACCGCAATCTGGTCGCATTGGAGAATCGATTGGGCGTCTACATCACCGCACGCGGCAACCGCGTCGGGTTGGAGGGGACCGCCGAGCAGGTCGCGCTGGCCCGCGACGTACTGAACGACCTCTATGCCCGCATCCAGCGCGGCGAGGAGGTCGATACCGGGCTGGTCGACGCCTCGATCGCGATGGCGTCCGAGCCGACGCTCGACGGCATCCTCAGCGCCGAGCGCAGCTCGACCCCGTCGGTCATGATCCGCACACGCAAGAAGACGATCGTCCCGCGCACCCCCGCCCAGGCGCATTACATGAAGGAGCTCGTGTCCAACGACATGATCTTCGCGCTCGGCCCGGCGGGCACCGGCAAGACCTATCTGGCGGTGGCGCAGGCGGTGGCGCAGCTCATCACCGGGTCGGTCCAGCGCCTGATCCTGTCGCGCCCCGCGGTCGAGGCGGGCGAGAAGCTGGGCTTTCTGCCCGGTGACATGAAGGAGAAGGTCGATCCCTATCTGCGCCCGCTCTACGACGCGTTGCACGATTGCCTGCCCGCCGAGCAGGTGGAGCGCCGCATCGCCAGCGGCGAGATCGAGATCGCGCCCATCGCCTTCATGCGCGGCCGGACGCTGGCCGATGCCTTCGTCATCCTCGACGAAGCGCAGAACACCACGCCCGCGCAGATGAAGATGTTCCTGACCCGCTTCGGCCAGAACAGCCGCATGGTCATCTGTGGCGATCCCAACCAGGTCGACCTGCCCGGCGGCGTCGCGGCTTCGGGCTTGGCCGATGCGGTGCGTCGCCTGGAGGGTATCGAGAGCATCGCGATGAGCCGCTTCACCGCCGCCGACGTCGTCCGCCATCCGATCGTAGGGCGGATCGTCGATGCCTATGAAGGACCCAACGCCTGAGATAGGATGCGGTCATGGCCGAACGCGATCCCTATCCCCCGCTGACGCTGGGCTCCGAAACGCGCGAGCAGGTAGCCCGCGCCGCCGAGCGGCTGGGCGTCAGTGAGGAAGAGGCGATCCGGCGGGCGTTGGCGGAGTTGTTGGCGAACCGGTTAGCCGCCCAGCCGGAACGGCGACCGTTGCGAGATGTCATCGCCGAACTGCACCGCACCTCGTCGCTGCCGCCACCAACAGGGATCGTGATCGACAAGGCATTTTACGACGATCTTTCGGGCGGCCTGTGACCCTGTTCGTCGACGCATCGGCCCTGGTTGCGATCATCCTCAAGGAACCGGATGTCGGCTCGCTTGCCGATCGCCTGGACCATCATGACCAGCGCCTGACCAGCGCCGTCGCGCTCTGGGAAACGATGGCCGCAGTCCGTCGTGCTCGGGATACCAGCGTCGAACTGGCCTGGGCCGAAGTCGAAAGGTTTCGTACCGCGCTTGGCCTAAGGCTGATACCCATCGGCGCCGAGGAGGTGGAGCAGGCCGTCATCGCCCATGCCCGCTACGGCAAGGGTCACCACCCCGCCCGCCTCAACATGGGTGATTGTTTCGCCTATGCCTGCGCGCATAGCCAGGGCGCGGAACTCTTGTACAAGGGCGACGATTTCGCACTTACTGACCTGGCTGATCCGGAAAGGCCCCGATGATCGAGATTGCGCTGATCCACGAAGACCCCTGGTCGGGCGACGAGCAGAGCTGGGAGGCGCTCGCCACCCGCGCCGCGCGCGCCGCGATCGAGCGGACGCCGTACGGCCCGTTGCTGACCACGCCCGCGCTGATCGAGATTTCGGTGCGGCTGACCAGCGACGACGAGGTTCAGTCGCTCAACCGCCAGTATCGGCAGAAGGACAAGCCGACCAACGTCCTGTCCTTCCCGATGGTGCAGCCCGACCTGATCGAGACGGTGACGCAGAATTCGGACGATGGCGAGGTCCTGCTGGGCGACATCGTGCTCGCGCACGGCGTCTGCATCGCGGAAGCGGCCGAGCGCGGGATTTCCGCCGAGACCCATGCGACTCATCTTTTGGTGCATGGCGTCCTGCATCTGCTAGGCTATGACCATATGAACGATGACGAGGCAGAGGCGATGGAGGCGATCGAACGCGACGCGCTGGCCAGTCTCGGCATCGACGACCCTTATCTAGTGCGCGAGGACTGACATCCCCCGATGGCCGACGGCCCCAGTAGCAGCACCGGCAACGGTGACTCCAACGAATCCAGCATCTGGCACGGGCTGAAAAGCCTGATCTTCGGCGGTGAGCAGGAAGAGTCGCTGCGCGACCAGCTTGAAGACGCGATCGACCGCCATGAGGGCGATCCCGGTCCCGATGCCAAGGGCGACCTGACCCCGCTGGAGCGGCAGATGGTGCGCAACCTGCTGCATTTCGGCGAGCGTGATGCCGGCGACGTGGGCGTACCCCGCGCCGACATCATCGCGGTCGAGGAACAGACGACCTTCGACCATCTGGTCCAGATCTTCGCCGAGGCCGGGCACAGCCGCCTGCCCGTCTATCGCGAGACGCTCGACCAGATCATCGGCATGGTTCATATCAAGGACGTGTTCAACATCCTGGCGACCGGCGCGGAGCATCCCGCCACCCTTGCCGGGCTGATCCGCGATCCGCTTTATGTGCCCATGTCGCGCGGCGCGCTCGACCTGCTGGCCGACATGCGCCAGAAGCGCGTGCATCTGGCCGTCGTGCTCGACGAATATTCGGGGACCGAGGGCCTCGTGACGATCGAGGACCTGATCGAGGAGATCGTCGGCGAGATCGAGGACGAGCATGACGACGCGCCCCAGGCGCTGCTCATACCGCTCGACGGCGGGGCGTGGGATGCGGATGCGCGCGTCGGGCTGGAGGAAGTCGGCCGCGCCATCGACCCGCAGCTCGAAGAGGCCGAGGAGGATGTCGACACGCTGGGCGGCCTGACCGCCGTGCTGGCAGGGCAGGTGCCGGAAGTCGGCACCTGTATCGACCATCCCAGCGGCTGGCGGATCGAGGTGACGGAGGCCGACGAACGCCGTATCCACCGCCTGCGCCTGCATCCGGCGGTGGCCACGGTCGACGAGTGATCCGCGCGTACCGGGCGGAAGACCGAAACGCCTGCCTGGCGCTGTTCGATGGCAACAGCGCCCCCTATTTCGCACCCTCCGAGCGCGCAGATTTCGCCCATTTCCTAGATCACGGGGCGATGAAATGGGAGTTTCAGGTCGCGGAGCGGGACGGCCGCCTCATCGGCTGTAGCGGCATGGCGATCGGCGCGGACGGCCGGACCGCGCATTTCTGCTGGGGCATGGTCGACCGGACACTGCATCGACAGGGCATCGGCACCGCACTGGTTCGCGCAAGGCTGGACAAAGCGACCCACGCAGGTGTGTGCGAAGTCCTGCTGGATACCAGCCAGCATAGCGGGGCGTTTTACGAGCGGCTGGGCTTTCGTGCCTGGAGCGTGACCGCGGATGGATATGGGCCAGGGCTGGATCGCTGGGATATGGTGCTGACACTCTGAACGCTGTTGGCGGAGCGAGGGAGCAGGCGGCTCGTCGGACGATCCGACAAACCGCCCATCCCGTCTTTATGCCTGTTGATACCGGAAGCGCATCAGACTGGCCGTCTGCGAACCATCGCGCGGCGCGGTGCAGCGCGTCTCCGTCTCGCGTTCGACGCATTCATCATAGCTCGAATAATGGATGTCCAGTCGCGGCCGGCCATTGAAATCATAGCCGGAGCAGCGGATTTCCACCTCCTGCTGACAGGTTGGCGCCGCAAGAACCGGCGATGCCGTTCCCGCGATGGCAACCGTCGCCAGCGCGGCAAACCCCGGAATAGACAGCGCAATCTTCTTCATCTTGGCCTCCCTGAACATGCCCTGTGGCATGGCCGAGTGTAGGCACGGGCGGGTGCCGGACAACGGCCGATGGGTTCGTTTCGGACGGAAAGCAACCTCCACCCGAAAATCAGCCAATCGATCACAGATCCCATCTTATTACATTACCCCGATCGGATCGCCTGCCCTATGGGAGAGAACTTCGAAGCCTAGGCTCCCGAGTTCGAGGGCGCGGGAAAACTCCCTGACTTTCGCGCCTTCGACGGCCGCCGGTGCGCTCCCCTTGGCACCGGCGGCCAAATTTTTGTCAGGACTGGAGCAGCGTGCCGACGTCCCGTGCCGCCACGACCCAGCGGTAAAAGGCGTCGTCCAGATAATAGCGGAGCTGAACCGGCTCCATCGTCACCTTCTTGGCATTGCCGACACAGGGGCGGGTCTGGTCCAGCACCATCAGCGTCAGGCGTTCCTGCAACGCGGAATCGCCATGCGCCTGCACCATCCGGGTCACCAGGTCGGGGCGCAGCCGCGTCATGCAAATACCGATCTGGAACAGCAGCCGATCGGTCGGGATACGCCGCGCGTTGCGCCCCGCTTCCCGCATGTTCAGCCGTTGCTGAACGGCCGGATTGTTCACTTCCGCCTCGGTCAGCGTCGCATCGGGAGCGTAGCGGGCCATCGCCTCCTCCAGCAGCGCACCGCGATCA
The DNA here is from genome assembly GCF_001970915.1 of Sphingomonas sp. Sph1(2015). NCBI lineage: Bacteria > Pseudomonadati > Pseudomonadota > Alphaproteobacteria > Sphingomonadales > Sphingomonadaceae > Sphingomonas > Sphingomonas sp. Sph1(2015). Next base: position 44,068 of record NZ_MQUI01000023.1, on the reverse strand, counting down.
TACAGGTTGCGGCACGTCACGATATCGAGCTGCGCCACCGGATTGCATTCGCCCAGCTGCGGCGGCGCGCTGGCGAAGGGTAGATCGGAATAGCAACTCGCATTGGCGCGGATGATCCGGTCCAGCGCATAGGTCTGCGGCGCGCTGTTCATTTCACCATCGATCAGCGGCCCTAGCATCTGCGCATCGATGTTCTTCGCGCATTTGGCGAAGGCTGCGGAACGACTGCCGACCATGGCGAAGCTCTGCCCGGTAATGATCTTGTTGATCCCCGGTGGCGGCGGTGCCTTGCGATCGTTATTGCCCTGCACAACGACATCGGCTGGTTCACCGGCCTTTTCCTTTGCCGGAACCTGAGTTTTTGATTGCGGTGAAGCCACGACCTGTGCCGTCGGCAGCAGCAGGATCGTCGCCAGGACCTTGATTTTCTTCAACACCCCAACACCCCCCGATCGATGGAATCGCAACAGCTATGCTCCCGATTCGCATATTTTGCGAGAATTTTTCGAAAGACGCGGAAATACTTGGATTTACTCGCCTAAATTCTACGCGCATCTTGGTCCCTGCCGATCATATCTGACACGATCATGTATTGATCGGGTATCGCGGTAAAAAATCGATCGTTGCGCGCCTTGGTTCTTCCCCCCGCGCCGCGCGCCGCCTATCCTTCCACCATGCGCAAACATGTCCTGATCGTCCTCGGCATCATCGTCCTGATCGGTATCGGTGTCGTCACCTGGCTCGCCTGGCCCGACACCGCGCGGTTGAGCGTCGATCAGGTGGCGGGCGCGCGTCCGACGATCGAGACACCGCGTGAGCAGACGATACCCACGGTCGACATCGCCAAGCCGGTCGGCTGGGCGAACGGCGCCAAGCCCAGCGTCGCGCCGGGCCTGGCCATCCAGCCCTTTGCAAGCGGCCTCGACCATCCGCGCTGGCTGTACCAGTTGCCCAATGGCGATGTGCTGGTCGCCGAAACCAACTCGCCGCCGCGGCCCAGTTCGGGGATCGTGCAGCGGGTGATGAACGTCTTCCTCGGCCGGGCAGGCGCGGCGGTGCCGTCGGCCAACCGGATCACCCTGTTGCGCGACACGAACGGCGACGGCGTGGCGGACGTGAAGACGCCGTTCCTGACCGGGCTGAATTCGCCCTTCGGCATGGTGCTGTTCGACGGGCAGCTCTACATCGCCGACACCGACGCCCTGGTCCGCGTGCCGTATCAGGAGGGTGCGACGAAGATCACCGCCAAGCCGGAAAAGGTCGTGCCCCTGCGCCCGGCTGGCAATCACTGGGCGCGCAACGTGATCGCTTCGGGCGATGGCAAGACGCTGTTCGTGTCGGTCGGCTCGGCCAGCAATATCGCTGAAAACGGCTTGGGCGCCGAAAAGAACCGCGCCGCGATCCTGCAGGTCTGGCCAAAGGACAAGAACTGGCGAGTCTATGCGGGTGGGCTGCGTAACCCGAACGGCATGGCGCTGAACCCGGTCAACGGGCGGCTGTGGACCGTGGTCAATGAGCGCGACATGCTCGGCTCCGACCTGGTGCCCGATTATCTGACCCAGATCGAATTCGGCGATCACTTCGGCTGGCCCTGGTATTATTGGGGCGGCTATCCCGACAATCGCGTCCAGCCGACCAATCCGCCGCTCCAGCAATATGTGAAGCGCCCCGACTATGCGCTGGGGCCGCACGTCGCCGCGCTCGGCCTGACCTTCTCCGAGGGCGCGAAGCTGGGCGACACATTCGCGCGCGGCGCGTTCATCGGCGAGCATGGCTCGTGGAACCGCAAGCCCCCCTCGGGCTACAAGGTCGTGTTCGTGCCCTTTGCGGGAGCGTTCCCCGTACCGAAGGCCAAGCCGGTCGAGGTGGTCGGCGGCTTCCTGAACGCCAAGGGCGAGGCGCGGGGGCGGCCGGTGGGCGTGATCGTCGACAAGACCGGCGGTTTATTGGTCGCAGACGATGTCGGCAACGTGGTGTGGAAGGTCAGCGCGGCGAAGTGAATTCAGAGAAACGCCTTGTTATGGAGCGACCAAGTTCGACCCGGCAATGGCGTTTCTCTTTGAACTTGTCAGGGCCGACGCGGCGAATTTCCTCAAAGCCCAGCGCGCGCCAGAAGCGTTCTCCTGCCACATTGGCTTCCAGTACGGCCAATCGCATGTGTCGCGCACCACGTGCTGCGGCCCACGCCTCGATCGCTTCATAAAGAGATCGACCAATACCAAGTCGGCGACGGGTGGCATCCACCACCAACAGGCCGAGATACCAGATGCCGTCGCCCGGATAATCACGAAGAACCGCCGCGACGGCGTATAGGCCACGATCATCGCGCCAGCCCAAGACCACTTGATCGCCTGTGGCCTTCTCCGGCGGAACGTCCGCAAATAGCGCGACGGCATCGGCTGGTTCCGGCATCACGCCGTCCTGCAACAGGAAATAGTCGGCGCAACGAACAAACAAGTCCGCTACGGCAGGGGCATCGGCTTCGGTCAGTTCCCCGCCCTCTGCGCCTAGGCCGATCACGGCTACTTCAACAGCTTCGGCGCTTCCGAGCGGATCACCGCCTCCAACTGGCTGGAAAACAGCGACAGGAAGGCGGGCAGGTTTACGACCGCATGGACCTTGTCCTCATAGACCGTCGCCTGCGCGCCGATCGACTGGCCCATCGCGCCGACGGTGAAGTGCATCGTGTCGCCGTCCCAGCGATGCTCGACGGTCGCGCCGCCGGGGATCATGCGGCCGATCTTGCCGATGCCGCCGTCCAGGCGCTGGCGCACGCCCTCCTTGCCAAGCTTGTGCGGGATATCGAGCGAAATGGGGGCGCTCATGCGGTCATCTCCGTGGCAAAGAGCATCGCGTCGTCGGCAAAGGCCTTGAACTCCAGCGCATTGCCGCTGGGGTCCTGGAAGAACATCGTCGCCTGTTCGCCCGGCTGACCCTGGAAGCGAATGTGAGGATCGATGCCGAAGGGCACCCCCGCCGCCTGGACCCGCGCCGCCAGCGTCCGCCAATCGGCCATGGTCAGGACGACGCCGAAATGCGGCACCGGCACCCGGTGGCCGTCGACCGCGCTCTCGACCGCGACCGCCTTCGCGGCGGGATCGAGATGCGCGACGATCTGATGACCGAACAGGTCGAAGTCGATCCAGTGATCGCTCGAACGTCCTTCGGGACAGCCCAGCACTTCGCCGTAGAAATGGCGGGCAGCGGTCAGGTCATGGACCGGGAAGGCGAGGTGGAAGGGGCGCAGGGTCATATGGGAAAGCTAGGGTGACGGGGCCGGTTTTTCCACCTTTTCCTCCCCGGCACGGGGAGGGGGACCAGCCGCAGGCTGGTGGAGGGGGCATGCGGCAAAGGTCATCCCGTGCGGAAGCCCCCCCCTCCGTCAGGGCTGCGCCCTGCCACCTCCCCGTTCCGGGGAGGATCGACACACATCCCGCATTGCTCCTGTCACAGGCCCGCGCCATAGCCAGCGCCGTGACCCGCTATCCCGCTCTCCTCGCCCTGATCGCCGGGGCCGTTGCCGCCTGTGGCCTTGCCCCGCTCGACCTCTGGCCATTGTTGCTGGTCGGGCTGATCGTGCTTCTGGCGCTGGTGCAGGAGGCCCCGACCATCAAGAGCGCCCTGTGGCGCGGCTGGGCGTTCGGGGTCGGGCATTTCACCGTCAACAACAACTGGTTCCAGCACGCCTTCGACTTTCAGGACAAGATGCCGCCGGTGCTGGGCTATTTCGCCGCGGTCGGGCTGGCGCTGTACCTGGCCGTCTTCCCGATGGCGGCGGCGGGCGTGGCGTGGAGAGCGTCCGGGCGGTTGCGCGGGCGGCGACCGGATGCGGCCTATGTGCTGATCTTCGGCGCGGCGTGGATCGCGACCGAATATCTGCGCGCGCGACTGTTCACCGGCTATGCCTGGGATCCGGTGTCGGTCGCATGGCTGCCGGTCATCGGCGTGGCGCGGATGAGCGCCTTTGTCGGCACCTATGCGCTGTCGGGGCTGACCGTGGTGCTGGCGGGCGCGATCTGGCTGGCGCTTCGGCGGCACTGGCATCTGGCGGCGGTGATGGTGCCCGCGACCGGCCTCGCCGCCCTCTCCGCGCCGCTGACCCGCGCGCCCGAACCCGCAGCCGACGCGCCGCTGGTCCGCGTGGTCCAGCCCAATGTCAGCCAGGACCAGCGCGGGCAGAGCGACGGACCGCTGCTGCTTCAGCGGCTGACCCAGTTGTCGGGAAGGCCCGGCCCCCGACCGCGCCTGATCGTCTGGCCCGAGGGCGTCGTGCGCGACATGATCGAGGACGGCTATCCCGACTGGGCCTATTTCGGGTTCAACTATGCCCCGCCCTTCTGGACGCGCCGCCAGATCGCCCGCGTGCTCGGCCCGCGCGACACCGCGCTGGTCGGCGGGACCGCCCTGCTCTTCTCGCCCGACCGCGCCCGGGTGAGCAGCGCGACGAACAGCGTCTTTGCGATCGATCCCGCCGCCCGGATCACCGGCCGCTACGACAAGGCGCATCTGGTGCCCTATGGCGAATATCTGCCGATGCCGTGGCTGTTGAAGCCGCTGGGCCTGGCGCGGCTGGTGCCCGGCGACATGGACTTCACCCCCGGCCCCGGCCCGCGCAACCTGCGCGTGCCCGGCTTCGGGCCGGTCGGGGTGCAACTCTGCTACGAGATCATCTTTTCGGGGCAGGTGGTGGACGAGGCGCATCGCCCGCGCCTGCTCTTCAACCCGTCCAACGACGCCTGGTTCGGCCGCTGGGGGCCGCCCCAGCATCTGGCGCAGGCGCGGATGCGGGCGATCGAGGAAGGGCTGCCGATCATCCGCGCCACCCCGACGGGCATCTCGGCCATCATCGCCGCCGATGGACGCCTGATCGCCACCGTGCCCCACGAGACGGCGGGCGCAGCCGAAGCCCCCCTGCCCGCCGCGCTGCCGCCCACGCCCTTCTCGCGCATCGGCAACATGATGGCGCTGGCCATCGCCGCAGGCCTGGCCGCGATCGGCGTTGCCTTCCGCCGCCGTGGTCGCTAGGACCGATATAAAGCTATCTTTATATCCTTATGAGGACGGGAATGCGGAACTCGTACATCTTTACCTCGGAATCGGTTTCCGAAGGTCACCCCGACAAGGTCGCAGACCAGATCAGCGACTCGATCGTCGACCTGTTCCTGTCCAAGGATTCGGAAGCGCGTATCGCCTGCGAAACCCTGACCACCACCAACAAGGTCGTGCTGGCGGGTGAAATCCGCTGCAAGGGCGTGTTCGAGAACGATCAGTGGGCCGAGGGCGCGCTGGAAGAGATCGAGCGGACCGTGCGCGATACCGTCAAGCGGATCGGCTACGAGCAGTCGGGCTTCCACTGGCAGACCTTCGACTTCTCGAACAACCTGCATGCCCAGTCGGCGCACATCGCAATGGGCGTGGACGAAAGCGGCAACAAGGACGAAGGCGCCGGCGACCAGGGCATCATGTTCGGTTACGCGACCGACGAGACGCCCGGCCTGATGCCCGCGACCCTCTATTACAGCCACAAGATCCTGGAAAAGATGGCGGCCGACCGCCATTCGGGCGCCGCTCCCTTCCTGGAGCCCGACGCCAAGAGCCAGGTGACGCTGCAGTACGAGAACGGCGTGCCGGTCCGCGCGACCGCGATCGTCGTGTCGACCCAGCACTCGGCCGAGCTGTCGAACGAGGCGGGCCAGGCCAAGCTTCGCGACTATGTGAAGTCGGTCCTCACCGACATCCTGCCCGAAGGCTGGCTGCCGGAAGAGAAGCAGATCTACGTCAACCCGACCGGCCTGTTCGAAATCGGCGGCCCGGACGGTGACGCCGGCCTGACCGGCCGCAAGATCATCGTCGACACGTACGGCGGCGCGGCCCCGCATGGCGGCGGCGCGTTCAGCGGCAAGGACCCGACCAAGGTCGACCGTTCGGCCGCCTATGTCGCGCGCTACCTCGCCAAGAACGTGGTCGCGGCGGGTCTGGCCAAGCGCTGCACCATCCAGCTGTCCTACGCGATCGGCGTCGCCGAACCGCTGTCGGTCTATGTCGACCTGCACGGCACCGGCACGGTCGACGAAGCCAAGCTGGAAGCCGCCCTTCCCAAGCTCGTACGCCTGACGCCCAAGGGCATTCGCGAGCATCTGAAGCTGAACGCGCCGATCTATTCGAAGACCGCCGCTTACGGGCATTTCGGCCGCGAAGCCGAAGGCGCGCTGTTCACTTGGGAAAAGACCGACCTGGTCGACCGGATCAAGGCCGCTATCGCCTGATCCGACCCGATCCGACAGGTTGACGACGCCCGTGCGGGGATGCCCGCGCGGGCGTTTTCTTTTTCGGGCAATGCGCTTGCCCTTTGGGACAGCGCACGTCAGCTTCCCTTCGATCGATAGGGGGACGAACGATGCTGGCGATGGCGATTCTAGCGGCGGCGGCGCAGGTGGCGGCGGCACCGCCCGTCATCGCAGCGCAGGACAGCCGTTCCGAGCAACAGCGTCTCGCCGACGCCTCGATCTTTGGCGTGATGATCTACGCCTTCGACCGCGCGGCCTGGGTCAGCACCGACTCGCTGATGGAGGTGGTGCCCAGGGACCAGCTGGCGGGCACCGGCGGCTATGTCATCGAGCCGATCGACAAGGACACGCTGCGCGCCACCTATTTCAAGGGCGACGCCGCCAGCGCGCGTGCCTTCTTCGTCGCCGATGTGCGCGGCGGGAAGGTCGTCCGCCACGAGATCCTGCCCGAACCCCTGCCATTGACGCCCGTGCAGATGATCCTGGCCCGCGCGCGCGAAATCGCCAGACATGAGGCGGCGGCGAAAGGCTATCGCCCCTGTACCGCCGCACCGTTCAACACGGTGGTCCTGCCCTCCGTCAACGGCGGCCCCGTCACCGTCTATCTGCTGTCGCCGCAGGTCTCGAACGCCAGCTACATAATGGGCGGCAATTACCGCGTGGCCATCGCGCCGGACGGGCGGATCGTGGCCAGCCGTGCGTTCAACACCAGCTGCCTCAACATAACATTGCCCGCCGCGACCAAGGACACCAAGGTTGCCGGGTTGCTCGTCAATCATCTGCTTGACCCGGTACCGACCGAAATCCACGTCTTCGCATCGTACAGCGTCCTGCAACCCGTCTTCGTCCGGACCCCGGACAAGCGGGTATGGCAGGTGCGCGGCCGGGACATCAGCGTCGTTTCGCCGCGCTGAGGCCGCTATTCCCGCGTCTCGCCCTGCACCTGACCATGGGCGAGCAGCGTGAACAGCCCCGCGCCGCCGACCAGATTGCCCAGGATCGCCGGGATCAGCAGGCCGAACACCGTTCGCCACAGATCGGCATGGCCGGTGAACAGCAGCAGGAACGCCTCGTCCGCGCCGACGATCGAGTGGCTGAACCCGGCGATGGCAATGACATAGGTGATCGCCAGGATGATCCAGAAGGCCTGGGTCCGGCCATTGGGCAAGATCCAGGCGACGACCGCGATCAGGAATCCGGCGGGGATCGCGTTGACGAAGGTCGCCCAGCCGCCCAGTTCCAGGATGCGCGCCGACACCGTCACCATCGCCTCGCGAATCTCGGCATTGCCCAAGGCCCCTGCCGCGACCATTCCGGCGGCCAGCGCGGTGCCGATCAGATTGGCGCCGAGTACGATCGCCCAGAGCCGCACCGTGCGCCGGAGCGCCCAGAGCGATGGCTTCGTCACCAGCGGCAGCATCGCGGTGATGGTGCTTTCGGTGAACAGCTGCATCCGCCCGAGAATGACGACCAGGAAGCCCACCGGATAGCCGAGCGCGGCGACGAGGCCCCGCCACGGCGCATCGGGCAGTCCGGCATGGAGCGCGCCCTCGGCGATCAGCGAACTGTGGATCGCGATCCCCGCCGCCAGGCCCGACCAGAACAGCGCGCCCGCGGGCCGGTCCAGTTCGCTCTCCCCCGCCTCGCGCACCGCGCGGTGCAGGTCTTTGGCATCGGCGGCCTTCTGCGCCTTTCCATCGGGCTGGGGGCCATCGGCTTGGGGAGCGTCGTCATCCATGATGGAAGGGCAACGAGCGGCCCCACCCTTGGCTCCCTGTCCGACCCGCGCTAAAGGCCCGGCGATGAACGATCCGACGACGATCCGCCGCCTTTATGGTCGGCGTCAGGGGCATAAGCTGCGCCAGGGCCAGGCCGCGCTGGTCGAAGAGATGCTGCCGACGCTCAGCGTGCCCGAGGAAGGCCCGCTGGATGCGGTGCGCCTGTTCGGCGAGGATCGGCCGCTGCAGGTCGAGATCGGATTCGGCGCGGGCGAGCATCTGGCCGGACAGGCCGAGGCGACGCCCGGCACCGGCTTTATCGGTTGCGAGCCGTTCCTGAACGGCGTGGTCGGCGCGCTCGGCCATATCCGCGACCGCGAACTCACCAATGTCCGCCTGCACATGGGCGACGCGCTGGAGGTGATCGAGCGACTGCCCGATGCCAGCCTGGAGCGTGTATATCTGCTCCACCCCGATCCCTGGCCCAAGGCGCGCCATGCCAAGCGGCGGATGATGAACCACGGCCCGCTCGACACCATCGCGCGCAAGCTGAAGCCGGGCGGCGAATTTCGCCTGGGGACCGACGATCCGACCTATTGCCACTGGTCGATGATGATCATGAACGGCCGGGACGATTTCGAATGGCAGGCCCGCACGCCCGCCGACTTCCTCACCCGCCCCGCCGACTGGCCCGAGACGCGCTACGAACGCAAGGCCCGCCGCCAGGGGCATGAGGTGTGGTATTTCCGGTATATCCGGCGGTAGGAGACGGCCACCATTGATGATCTAAAGGCGCAGCGGGCCGCTCCGATGGTCGGTGCGGGCGACGTCGAGCAGTCCTGGCATGGCCGCGATCGGGCGCAGGCCGCGGCGGGTCATTTCGGCCTGGATCGCCTGGGCTTCGCCGCCGCCGGGTTCGCCGCTCGCCATCGCAAAGGCCAGCAGCAGCGACTCGTCGTCCATGAACTCCATGAGATCGGGGTCCAGCATCGGGTTCATCACCTTCCTCCCATTCTATATCGGCATCCATAACAAGCAGATCCCCCGCAGGTTGCCAATGCCGCCGGTTTCGGCCCGTTTCGTCGGTGACGCGCGCTCCCTCTGGCGGGGCAGGCCGCCTCGTTATAGACGGCAGCCTCGAAATTTGAGGCAAGACATGGTCGATGACAGCTGGGGCGTGACGCCACCGCGCGGCGGACTGCGCGTCCGGACGAATGACAGTTTGGAAGAGCGCGCCGCCGCACGAGCCAAGGCGCGCGAGGCGCGGGCGGGCGAGCGAAGCACGCTGATGGCAGGGCGGATGGAAGCGCGCGCCGCGCTGCGTGAGCGCGAGACGCTGGCCCGCGAAGCCGAACGCGCCGCCCGTCGCGAGGCGGAGGAAGCGGCCGCCGCCAGGGACCCCCATGCCGCCGCCGCCAAACGGCACCGTACCTCGGGCCGCAAGGATGTGGTGCGCGAGCAGCGCGATACGCGGGGGTACACCACGGTGATCGACGAGGGGCGGATTCGCGAATTGTCGAAGCGGGGCGCGTCGCTGTCGGGGCTGGCGGCTACATTCGGGATTACCGCCGAGGAGGTTCAGCACATTCTGGCGACGGCGGAGGAGTGATCCTCCCCGGTACGGGGAGGTGGCAGGGCGCCAGCCCTGACGGAGGGGGGCTTCGTCAAAGATAGCCCCATGTGGCGATCCCCCTCCACCAGCTTCGCTGATCCCCCTCCCCTTGCAGGGGAGGAATAGCGATCCCCCCTAACGCCTTGCTTACCGAATTGCGCTAAAGCCCGCATCCCATGGCCGATTCCGCCCCGCATAGCTCGCGCCCGCCGCGTCCTCGCTCCGCCGTCAGCCGGGGCGTCGGGCTGGCCGGGCTGGCGGGTTCGCTGGGCTGGATCGCTTATGCGCGGTGGCGGCATCTCGACGGGCCTTATGCGGCGCTTCTGCATCTGGTCTGTGCGGGGGTGCCGATGCTGCTCTGGTCAGTACTGGTCGACAAGGTGCATCGCCATGCCTCGACCGGGATCGACTGGGCCAATCCCCGCCCCGCCCGCGAGACGCTGGACATCAGTCTGACCAAGCTGGCCGGGCTGTGGGCGACATTCGGCGGGATCGCGCTGATCTTTGCGACGGGGCGATTCTATTGGCAGGGGATTTTCGCCTTTGCCATGTGGTGCCTGGGCTGGATCGCGCCGGTGCTGTTCCTGCTGTCCATCCCCTATGTGATCTGGCTCGACCGGCGGCTGGTCGAGCCGAAGGACGGCGCCTGGATGCTGGGCGCATGGCTGACCGGGCAGCCGGGCGTCGAGCCCGAGGCGATCTACGCCCATCTACGATCCTGGGCGGTGAAGGCCTTCTTCCTGCCCTTCATGCTGGCTGTGGTGCCCGGCGGGTTCGGGATGTTCGTGCGGACCGACCTGTCGGTCGCGCTGCACGATCCGGTGGCGCTGGCCAACTGGCTGATCACCCTGATGTTCCTGATCGACGTCGCCTTTGCGACGATCGGCTATATGCTGACCATGCGGCCGCTCGATGCGCATATCCGCTCGGCCAATCCGTATGCGGCGGCCTGGGCGGCGGCGCTGATCTGTTATCCGCCGACGATCCTGATGGGGGATAACGGCCCGCTCAATTACCGGCCGGGGACCGCCGAGTGGAGCTACTGGTTCGCCGGGCATCCGGTGGTGTTGGCGGCGATCGGAGCGGTGCTGGTCGGGCTGACCGCCATCTATGCCTGGTCGACGGTGGCGTTCGGCATCCGCTTTTCCAATCTGACGCACCGGGGGATTTTGACCCATGGGCCTTATGCGGTATCACGGCACCCGGCCTATCTGTCGAAGAACATCTTCTGGTGGATCGCGACGATTCCGATCCTGTCGACCGGGACCTGGGTGGATGCCGCGCGGAGTACGTTGCTGCTGGGGGTGGTCAGCGGGATTTACTACTGGCGCGCGCGGACCGAGGAGCGGCATTTGTCGGCCGATCCGGCGTATCGCGACTATTATGACTGGATGCAGCGGTACGGGGCGGTGCCGCGATTCTTCCGTTGGGTATTGGGGCGGGGTTAGTCCCTTGGCCTTCGACTTCGCTCAGGCTGAACGGATGAAGGGCTTAAACCTCCGTTCAGGCTGAGCGAAGTCGAAGCCCACGCTTGAACCTCAGAAACTCGCTTCCCCATAAACCCGCGAGATATCCCCACCCCATTCGCCATGATAGCGGTCGAGCAGCACCTGCGCGGGCACCTTGCCCGAGCGGACGATCTCGCGCAGCGGGTCGAGGAAGCCGGTCTCGTTATCCCCGGCTCCGTTGACCCGCCCGCGCGCCGCCAGGCCCGCATGGGCGATGTCGAGCACCTCGCCCGCAATATCGCGCAAGCGCCCGCCACCCGGCAGCGGCGCATCCAGCGCCAGTTCCGGCACCGAGTCGCGCAGCGCCTGCCGCTCGTTCAACGACCAGCCCTTGACCAGATTCCATGCCGCATCGAGCGCGCCATTGTCGTACAGCAGCCCGACCCAGAGCGCGGGCAGCGCGCAGATGCGGTTCCACGGGCCGCCGTCCGCCCCGCGCATCTCCAGGAAGGTCTTCAGCCGCACCTCGGGGAAGGCGGTCGACAGGTGATCGTTCCAGTCGTCGATCGTCGGCAGCTCGCCCGGCAGCACCGACAGCTCACCCTTCAGGAAGTCGCGGAACGACAGCCCCGCCGCGTCGATATATTTCCCGTCGCGGTAGACGAAGTACATCGGCACATCGAGCGCATAGTCGGCGTAACGCTCATAACCGAATCCGTCCTCGAACACGAAGGGCAGCATTCCGGTGCGCGCGGGGTCGGTGTCGGACCAGATATGGCTGCGGAAGGACAGCATGCCGTTGGGTTTCCCTTCCGTGAAGGGCGAGTTGGCGAACAAGGCGGTCGCCAGCGGCTGGAGCGCCAGGCCGACCCGGAACTTCTTCACCATGTCGGCTTCCGACGCGTAGTCGAGGTTCACCTGGATCGTCGAGGTCCGCAGCATCATGTCGAGGCCCAGCGAGCCGACGCGCGGCATGTGGCGCAGCATGATCGCATAGCGACCCTTGGGCATGATCGGCAGCTCGGCGCGGGTCTTGTCCGGCCACATGCCCAGGCCCAGGAAGCCGAGGCCCAGCTTGTCGCCCGCCGCCTTGACCTGTTGCAGGTGGCGCCCCGTCTCGGCACAGGTCTGGTGCAGATTGTCGAGCGGCGCGCCCGAAAGCTCGAACTGGCCCGCAGGCTCCAGGCTGATCGATCCGTCCGCGCCGGTCATCGCGATGACGTTGCCGCCCTCCAGCACCGGCTCCCAGCCATATTGCTCCAGCTCGCCCAGCAGCGCGCGAATGCCCGAGGCTTCGTCGTAGGAGGGCGCGTGATGATCGCCCAGCGCATAGACGAACTTCTCGTGCTCGGTGCCTATCCGCCAGCGATCGCTGGGTTTTTCGCCGCGCGCGAAACTGGCGATCAGCTGATCGCGCGACTCGATGATGGCGCCCTTGGCGGTGCTCGCGGTCTTGGTGCTCATGAACCGCGCCTTACGCGGGCGGAAGCCTTCACGCCATAGGCTGAATCAGTGCCAGTCACCCGCCGCCGCCATCCACAAGGATATCGCCGCCGCCGCCGCCGTGTCGGCCCGCAGGATGCGGGGACCCAAGCCGATTCCCACGGCGGCGGGGTGCGCGCGGATCGCCTCGCGCTCCTCGGCATCGAAGCCGCCTTCGGGGCCGATCAGGATCGCTGCCGGACCCGAATGCGCCCGCATCGCCTCCAGCGCAGGGACACCGCCGGTCTCGTCGGCGAAGAACAGGGCGCGTTCCGGCGACCAGTCGCGCAGGAACGCCGCCAGCTTCACCGGCTCGGCCACCTCCGGCAGCGCGGTGCGGCCGCATTGCTCGGCGGCTTCTATCATGTGGGCGCGCAGGCGTTCGGTATTGGGCTTGTCGACCACGGTGCGGCGGGTGACCACGGGGACCAGCCTTGCCACACCCAGCTCGCACGCCTTTTCCGCCAGCCAGTCGACCCGGCCCTTCTTCAGCGGCGCGGCGCACAGCCACAGATCGGGTGCCGCCTCCCGCTCGCGGAGCCGTTCGGTGACGTCCAGCGTCAGGTCGCGCTTGCCGACCGAGGCGGCGACGCCCAGCCATTCGCCGGTACGGTCGTCGAACAGCTTGACCGGATCGCCGACCTTGGTGCGCATCACCGACACCAGATAATGCGCCGCCGGGCCGTCGATGCGGATCGGTCCCTCGGCCAAAGGCTGGTCGACGAACAGTCGGGGGGTGGATTGCGGCGGCCAGGCGGGGGTAGCGGGCATGGGCTTCGCTTACACGGGTCGCGCCGCACTTGCCACTTTTGCGGCTTCGGGTGTTTTCTGTCGTGAAAGGACGGACGATGGGCAAACATTATCAAGAGGAACTGGAGTCGCTGCAACTCGCGCTGGTCCGCACCCAGATGGCGATGGCGGGATCGGACGAGCGCGTCGTCATCGTGCTGGAGGGCCGCGACGGCGCGGGCAAGGACGGCACGATCAAGCGAATCACCGAGCATCTCTCGGTCCGTGCCACCCGCGTGGTCGCGCTGCCCAAGCCGTCCGATCGCGAGCGCACGCAATGGTATTTCCAGCGCTACGCCACGCACCTGCCCGCCGCGGGGGAGATCGTGATCTTCAACCGCAGCTGGTACAATCGCGCGGGCGTCGAGGTGGTGATGGGCTTCTCCACCGCCACCGAGCAGGAGGCGTTCCTGCGCGACGCCCCCGATTTCGAACGGATGCTGGTCGAAAGCGGCATCAGGCTGGTCAAGATCTGGCTCGACATCTCGAAGAAGGAACAGGAAAACCGGCTGGAGGCGCGGCGCACCGATCCGCTGAAGGCGCTGAAGGTGTCGGACATGGACAAGGTGGCGCAGGCCAAATGGGCCGATTATTCGGCGGCGCGCGACACGATGCTGACCCGCACCCATACGCCCTTCGCACCGTGGCATATCGTGCGCGCCGACGACAAGAAGGACGCGCGGATCGCGATCATTCGCCACATCCTGCACCGCATCGCCCCCGCCGATATCGCCGACGACGTGAAGGCGCCCGACCCGGACATCCTGTTCCCGTTCGACATGGCGGCGCTGGAGGACGGGCGGCTGGCCAGATAGGGTTACGGCGGCATTAGGCAAATCTTCACGGGGGCGGGGATAGCGTGCGCGCAAATCCCCAGCGTCGAGGACTGCCCAGGATGTTGCCCCCTGCCCCCCGTATCGCCGCGACGCTGATCGTCCGCAACGAGGAACGCTGCCTGGCGCGCTGCCTGGAAAGCGTCGCGCCGTTCGTGGATCGCATGGTGGTGCTCGATACCGGATCGACCGACCGGACCGTCGCCATCGCCCAGGCGGCGGGCGCCGAGGTTCATCACCTGCCCTGGCCGGACGATTTCGCCGAGGCACGCAACCATGTGCTGGCCTGCGCCGATGCCGACTGGAACCTGATGCTCGATGCCGATGAATGGATCAGCGCGGGCGGCGAGCAGCTCCGTCGCTGGTGCGGCGGGCCGCCACGGCTGGGGTCGGTCTGCATCGAGAACGAAACGGATGGCAGTGCCCAACCGACGCGCAGCTGGATTCCCCGCCTGTTGCCGCGCGGCACCTGTTATGAGGGGCGTATCCACGAACAGGTCGTCTCTTCCCTGCCGATCACCCCTACCCCGATCCATGTCGGTCATGACGGCTATCTCGCGGCGCAGAAGGCCAGGAAGATCGACCGCAACTATCAGCTGTTGCAACGCGAACTCGCCGAGCAGCCGGACAATCCCTATCTGATGTTCCAGTTCGGCATGGAAGCGCAGGCGCGGCGCGATCTTCCGACCGCCTGCGACTATCTGCAACGCGCGCTGGCGACCGCGCCGCGCGAAGCTGGCTGGCGGCATCCGCTGGTGACGAGCGCCATGACCCTGATGGCCTATATGGGTCGGCGTGACGAAGCGCTGGCGCTGGCCGATGCCGAATTCCCGTATTGGCAGGACTCGCCCGACTATTTCTGCGTGCTGGGGGACATATTGTTCGATCAGGCGCTGGCCGAGCCCGCCCAGGCGATCGGCCATTGGCTGCCACTGGCGCAAGCGGCCTGGGAACGCTGTCTCGCGATCGGCGAGCGCCCCGATCTGGACGGCAGCGTCGCCGGACGCGGCAGTTATCTGGCGCAGCAGAGCCTCGACATCGTGCGGTCGCAACTGGCGACGCTGGCCGCCTGAGATCAAAACCTTAGGGCGTTCTTTACGATCGCTGTGCCTCAAGGCGGATCATGTCCCCACCCGTATCGATCGCCGCGACCCTGATCGTCCGAAACGAGGCACGCTGCCTCGCGCGCTGCCTGGAGAGCGTCGCGCCCTGGGTCGATCGCCTCGTCGTGCTCGACACGGGTTCGACCGACGACACCATGGCCATCGCGCAGGCCGCCGGGGCCGAGGTCCATCGTCTGCCCTGGCCGGACAGCTTTTCGATCGCGCGCAATCATCTCCTCGATCTGGCCGACAGCGACTGGGCGCTGATGCTCGATGCCGATGAATGGCTGGTCGCGGGCGGCGAGATCCTGCGCGAATGGTGCGACGGCCCGGCGCGGCTGGGGCGGGTATGCATCCATAACCAGCATGACGATGGCGAGACCGCCACGCGCAGCTGGATCACCCGACTGATCCCGCGCGGCGCGCGCTATGAGGGCCGCGTGCACGAGCAGGTCGCGTCACCGCTGCCGCGCATTCCCCTGCCCGTGCATATCGCGCATGACGGCTATCTGGCCGCGCAGATCGTGCCCAAGCGGAACCGCAATCACATCCTGTTGCTGCGCGATCTGGCCGAGCAGCCGGACGATCCATATCTCCATTACCAGATCGGCCGCGACGCCCGGATGCGCGATGACCTGGACACGGCCTGTGCCCATTTCGCACAGGCGCTGGCACTGACCCCGGCGGAGGCGAACTGGCGCCACGAGCTGGTCGTCACCGCGATCACGACCCTGTCAAAGGCCGGGCGGCTGGACGAGGCGCTGGCGCTGGCCGACGGACAAATGCCGCATTGGCCGACATCGCCGGACTTCTTCTTCGTGCTGGGCGACCTGCTGCTCGACCGGGCCATGGCCGATCCGGCGAAGGCGATCGCGCACTGGCTACCGCTGGCGGAGGGGGCCTGGCAACGCTGTCTGGCAATCGGCGAGCGCCCCGAGCTGGAAGGCAGCGTGGCGGGGCGCGGCAGCCACCTGGCGCAGCACAATCTGGATGTCATCCGCTCGCAGCTGGCGATGCTGTCGGCCTAGCGCCGCCGCCGGATCAGCCACCACATCACGCCCAGCACGACACCCACGAGCAGGACCACGCCGCCGACCATCCCGGCGACGCGCAGGATCGCCCAGAACAGCGCCTCGACGAAACGGCCGACCGCGACCGACAGGCCGATCATGAAACGGAAGCGCGCGGGAGGATCACATGCACGACGATAGCCGCGAACGGGCTTGCGCGCCACGGGTCACCCCCATAGGCCACCTCTCATGACCATCGAGATCGTACCCGATAGCGAGCACAAGGGACTGGTCGGGCGGCTGCCGCCCCGGCTGCGCGGGCTGGCGCTGCTCGCCCGGTTCGATCGGCCGATCGGCTGGTGGCTGCTCTTCTGGCCCGGCGTCTGGGCGATCGCGCTGGCGGGCGGGCTGCCCGATCGCTGGCCGCTGGTCCTGTGGTTCCTGCTCGGCTCGATCGCGATGCGGGGTGCGGGGTGCGTGTTCAACGACATCGTCGACCGCGACCTGGACGCGCAGGTGGCGCGGACGCGGGCGCGGCCGATCCCGTCGGGACTGGTGTCGGTGAAGCTGGCGGCGATCTGGCTGGTGGCGCTGTGCCTGATCGGGCTGGTCGTGCTGGTGCAGTTGCGCCCGCTCGCCGCGATCGTCGCGGTGACCAGCCTGGCCCCCGTCGCGGCCTATCCCTTCATGAAGCGGATCACCTGGTGGCCACAGGCATGGCTGGGCATGGTGTTCAGCTGGGCCGCGCTGGTCGGCTGGGCCGAGGTGGAGGGGGCGCTCTCCGCGCCGCTCTGGCTGCTTTACGCGGGGTCGATCGCCTGGGTGATCGGCTATGACACCATCTATGCGTTGCAGGACCGGGAAGACGACGCGCTGATCGGGGTGCGCTCCTCCGCGCTGCGCATGGGCGCGCATGTGAAGCCGGGCGTGGGGGCGTTCTACCTCGTGGCGGTGCTGTGCTGGGCCGGGGCGATCTGGCTGGTGCGGCCGGACGTACTGGCGGTCGCCGCGCTGGCGCCCGTGGCGCTGCATCTGGGGTGGCAGGTGATGACGTTGAAGCCCGACGATGGCGCAGGGGCACTATATCGCTTTCGGTCGAACCGCTTTGCCGGGTTGCTGATGGCGCTGGCCTGTGCGGTGGTGGGGTCTTCTCTCTAATTCCTCCCCTTCCAGGGGAGGAATTGATAACTCCCCCCAAACTGCTCCCCCGCAACGCTTTGCCGGGTTGTCGGTTCTCGGAAACTCCGTCACATCTGAAGGTTGATGACCGTAGCCACGCCCGCCACCCGCTCGCTTGCCGAAAGCCATCGTTCGGTCGTCGTGCCCGAAGGCGCGTCCTTCCTGCGGCGGCTGTTCGCCTTTGCCGGACCGGGTTATCTGGTCGCGGTCGGCTATATGGACCCGGGCAACTGGGCGACCGATATCGCGGGCGGATCGGCTTACGGCTATGCGCTGTTGTCGGTCATCCTGCTGTCCAACATCATGGCGATGATCCTGCAGGCGCTGTCGGCGCGGCTGGGCATCGCCGCCGGGCTGGACCTGGCGCAGGCGTGTCGGGCGGCTTACTCCAAGCCCGTCTCGCGCATCCTGTGGCTGCTCTGCGAGATCGCGATCATCGCCTGCGACCTGGCCGAGGTGCTGGGCACCGCCATCGCGCTGCAATTGCTGTTCGACCTGCCGCTGGTCTGGGGGGTGCTGATCACCGGCTTCGACGTCTTCCTGATCCTGGCGCTCCAGCGTTACGGGTTCCGCAAGATCGAGGCGTTCATCATTGCGCTCCTGCTGATCATCGGCGGCTGTTTCCTCTATGAACTGATCGCCTCGCGCCCCGATCCGGGGGCGGTGATGGCAGGATTTATCCCGACGACACGGATCGTGACCGACCCGGCGATGCTCTACATCGCGATCGGCATCCTCGGCGCGACGGTGATGCCGCATAACCTGTACCTCCACTCGTCGCTGGTGCAGACCCGCGCCTTCGACGAGTCCGAGAACGGCAAGCGCGATGCGATCAGGATGGCGACGATCGACAGCACCGTCGCGCTGTTCTTCGCCTTCTTCATCAACGCCGCGATCCTGATCGTCGCGGCGGCCACCTTCCATGTCGCCGGGCGCACCGACGTCGCGGAGATCGACCAGGCGTATCGCCTGCTCGCCCCGATGCTGGGCGCGGGCGCGGCGAGCGTGGTGTTCGGCGTGGCGTTGCTCGCCTCGGGTCAGAATTCGACCGTCACGGGGACGCTCGCCGGGCAGATCGTGATGGAGGGTTTCCTCGATCTGCGGCTGGCGCCGTGGCTGCGGCGGCTCATCACGCGCGGGCTGGCCATCGTGCCCGCCGTGCTGGTCGTCGGCGCGAGCGGTCAGGCGGGGGCGACCAAGCTGCTCGTCCTCAGCCAGGTGATCCTCAGCCTGCAACTCCCCTTCGCGGTGGTGCCGCTGGTCCGCTTCACCGCCGACAAGGGCATGATGGGGCCGTTCGCCAGCCCGGTCTGGTTGCGCATCCTGGCCTGGATCATCGCGGCGATCATCATCGGGCTTAACCTGATGCTGCTATGGGGTCTGGCAACGGGCTGATTCCGTTTCGCAATTGCGAAGGAATGCCGCGTGACTTCATCCTTCGCGCGGTTAAGCTGGGCGCGACTGGACCGACAGGGACGCCCGAATCAATGACGACCACCATCACCACCCTGCATGTCGACGACACCGGGCCGCTGGCCGACGCCATCGTCGATACGCTGGTGCATCGGATCGGCAAGGATGCCGCCAATGCGCGGCCGCATGACTGGCTGGCCGCGACCATCCTGACCGTGCGCAACGACATCATCGAACGCTGGATGGCCTCCACCCGCGAGGCGCATGCGGCGGGCGCCAAGCGGGTCTATTATCTCAGCCTGGAGTTCCTGATCGGGCGGCTGCTGCGCGATGCCTTGTCCAATCTGGGCGTGATGGCGCAGGTGGCGGGCGCGCTCCAGAGCCTGGGCGTCGACCTGACCGCGCTGGAGGAGATCGAACCCGACGCCGCGCTGGGCAATGGCGGTCTCGGACGGCTGGCGGCGTGCTTCATGGAGAGCCTCGCCAGCCTCGACCTGCCCGCCTACGGATACGGCATCCGTTATGTGAACGGCATGTTCCGCCAGCGGATCGACGATGGCTGGCAGGTCGAGCTGCCCGAAACCTGGCTGAGCCACGGCAATCCCTGGGAGTTCGAGCGGCGCGAGAGCGCCTATTTCGTCGGCTTCGGCGGCGAGGTGATCGGGACCGAGACCGGCGCCGTCCACTGGAAACCCGCCGAGGCGGTCGAGGCGATCGCGGTCGACACCCCCGTGGTCGGCTGGCGCGGCAAGCGGGTCAATACACTGCGCCTGTGGACCGCGCAGGCGATCGACCCGATCCGCCTCGATCGGTTCAATGCAGGCGACTATACCGGCGCACTCGCGGGGCAGATGGCGGCGGAAACGCTGGTCCGCGTCCTCTATCCGTCCGACAGCTCGCCTGCGGGCCAGGAATTGCGACTGCGGCAGGAATATTTCTTCTCCTCCGCCTCGCTTCAGGACATCGTCCGGCGGCATATCCAGTATTTCCACGACATCCGCACCCTGCCCGACAAGGCGGCGATCCAGCTGAACGACACCCATCCGGCGGTGTCGGTCGCCGAGCTGATGCGCCTGCTGGTCGATCATCACGATCTGGGCTTCGATCAGGCGTGGGACATCACCCGGCGCACCTTCGGCTATACCAATCACACCCTGCTGCCCGAGGCCCTGGAAAGCTGGCCGCTGCACCTGTTCGAGCGGTTGCTGCCGCGTCACATGCAGTTGATCTATGCGATCAACGCCAAGCTGCTGCGCGAGGCGCGCGCGGTCGAGGGCATGGACGACCACGCCATCGCCGCGATCAGCCTGATCGACGAGGGCGGCGAGCGGCGGGTGCGCATGGCGAACCTGGCCTTTGCGGGCAGCCACAGCGTCAACGGCGTCGCCGCACTCCATACCGAGCTGATGAAGAAGACGGTCTTCGCCGATCTGCATCGCCTGTATCCGACGCGGATCAACAACAAGACCAACGGCATCACCCCGCGCCGCTGGCTTCAGCAATGCAATCCGCAACTGACCGCGCTGATCCGCGAGGCGATCGGGCCGGGTTTCCAGGATGACGCGGAAAAACTGATAGCGCTCACGGAATTTACGCAGGACGCGAATTTCCGGGAACGCTTTCTCTTGATCAAACGTTCCAACAAAGTGGGGCTGGCAAATTATCTTCGGGAATCGAGTGGACTTCGGGTGGACCCCGATGCGTTGTTCGACGTCCAGATCAAGCGCATCCACGAATATAAGCGCCAGTTGCTCAACATCATCGAGACGGTGGCGCTGTACGACCAGATCCGCAGCCATCCCGAGCGCGACTGGACGCCGCGCGTCAAGCTGTTCGCCGGGAAAGCGGCGTCGAGCTATCACAACGCCAAGCTGGTCATCAAACTCGCGAACGACGTCGCCCGCCGGATCAATTCGGACCCCAGCGTCGGTCACCTGCTGAAGGTCGGGTTCATCCCCAACTATAATGTCAGCCTCGCCGAGAAGATCATTCCCGCCGCCGACCTGTCCGAACAGATCTCGACCGCGGGCATGGAGGCATCGGGCACCGGCAACATGAAGTTCGCGCTGAACGGCGCGCTGACCATCGGCACGCTCGACGGCGCCAATGTCGAGATCAAGGAACATGTCGGCGACGACCATATCGTCATCTTCGGCCTGACCGCCGACGAGGTCGCCGAGAAGCGCCGCGACGGCTACGACCCGCGTGCGGTGATCGAGGGCAGCCCGGAGCTGCGCCAGGCCGTCTCCGCCATCGCCTCGGGCGTGTTCTCGCCCGACGATCCCGGCCGTTATGCCGGACTGATGGGTGGCCTCTACGACGGCGACTGGTTCATGGTCGCGGCCGATTTCGACGCCTATGCCGCCGCGCAGCGCAGCGTCGATGCCCGCTGGCAGGATCAGGCGGGTTGGGCGACCTCGGCCATCCACAATGTCGCGAAAGTCGGATGGTTCTCCTCCGATCGCACCATCCGGCAATATGCCGAGGAAATCTGGAACGTGATGTGAAGCCACCCCGTGCCGCCTTGGAAGCCCTGATCGAGGGCCGCAACGCCGATCCCTTCGCGTTGCTGGGGCCTCATGAAGGGCCGGGCGGCACGTTCCTGCGGGCGCTGGTCCCGGGCGCGGAGGCGGTCACCGCCTTCGACCTGTCCGGCACGAAGCTGGGCGTCCTGAAGCCGGTCGACACGCGCGGCCTGTTCGAGGGCGCAGTGTCGGGCGCGCCGCAGCCGGTGAAATACTGTGCCAAGGGGCATGGCGCGGAATGGTGGATCACCGATCCCTACAGCTTCGGCCCCGTGCTCGGCCCGCTCGACGATTTCCTGATGGGCGAAGGCAATCACTTCCGCCTCTATGACAAGATGGGCGCGCATCTGATCGCGCATCAGGGCGTGGCGGGCGTCCATTTCGCCGTCTGGGCACCCAATGCCGAGCGGGTCGCGGTGGTCGGCGACTTCAATGACTGGAACCCCGGCCGCCACGTCATGCGCCGCCGCCTGGATGTCGGCGTCTGGGAAATCTTCATCCCCGATATCGGCGAGGGTCGCGCGTACAAATTCGCGATCACCGGACCGCACGGCGCGGAACAGCCGATGAAGGCCGACCCCTTTGCCTTCGCCGCCGAGCTTCGCCCCAAGACCGCCTCGATCACCACCGCGCCGCCCGCCCATGTCTGGAAGGATGCGCCCCACCGCGAGCATTGGGCGAAGATCGATCCGCGCCGCGTGCCGATCAGCATCTATGAGGTGCATGCCGGGTCATGGGACCGCGACGAGAATGGCTGGTATCTCAGCTGGGATGCGCTGGCCGACCGGCTGATCCCCTATGTGGTCGAGATGGGCTTTACCCATATCGAATTCCTGCCCATCTCCGAACATCCCTACGACCCCAGCTGGGGCTATCAGACGACCGGGCTTTACGCCCCGTCGGCGCGGTTCGGCGATGTCGAGGGTTTTGCCCGCTTCGTCGACGGCGCGCACCGCGCGGGCCTGGGCGTCATCCTCGACTGGGTGCCCGCGCACTTCCCCACCGACGCGCATGGCCTGGCGCATTTCGACGGCACCGCGCTCTACGAGCATGAGGACCCGCGCCAGGGTTTCCACCCCGACTGGAACACCGCCATCTATAATTTCGGACGGCGCGAGGTGGCGAGCTTCCTGGTCAACAACGCGCTGTTCTGGCCCGAGCGCTATCATATCGACGGACTGCGCGTGGATGCGGTCGCCTCGATGCTCTACCGCGATTATAGCCGCAAGGACGGCGAGTGGGTGCCCAACGAGCAGGGCGGGCGCGAGAATTGGGAAGCGGTCGAGTTCCTCCGCCAGGTCAACCGGCAAGTCTATGGCCAGCATCCCGGCGTCTTCACCGTCGCCGAAGAATCCACCGCCTGGCCGGGTGTCTCCGCGCCCGCGCATGACGGAGGCTTGGGCTTCGGGTTCAAGTGGAACATGGGCTTCATGCACGACACGCTCCAGTATATGGCACGTGAGCCGGTGCATCGGCGGCACCATCATGGCGAGATCCTGTTCGGGCTGCATTACGCCTTTGACGAGAATTTCGTCCTGCCGCTCAGCCATGACGAGGTGGTGCATGGCAAGGGCAGCCTGCTGACCAAGATGGCGGGCGACGACTGGCAGAAATTCGCCAATTTGCGTGCCTATTATGCCTTCATGTGGGCCTATCCGGGCAAGAAGCTGCTGTTCATGGGCCAGGAATTCGCCCAGCGCGAGGAATGGTCGGAGGATCGCCCGCTCGACTGGCATCTTCGGTGCAGCCACGCGCATGAGGGCGTCCGCTCGCTCGTGCGCGACCTGAACCATCTCTATCGCGACACGCCCGCGCTCCACGCCCGCGACTGCGAGCGCGAGGGGTTCGAGTGGCTGGTCGCCGACGACAGCGCCCAGTCGGTCTTCGCCTGGCTGCGCAAGGCCCCCGGCGAGCCGCCGGTTGCGGTCATCGCCAACATGACGCCCGTCGCCCGCGCCCCCTATCGCCTGCCGCTGCCGCAGGACGGCCGCTGGACCGAGGTGCTGAACTCCGACGCGACCCAATATTGGGGCTCGGGGCTGGGCAATATGGGCGGGGTGGATGCGAAGGACGGCGCGGCCTGGGTGACGCTGCCGCCGCTGGCCACCGTCATCCTGCGCTTCGACGGCTGACCCGCAATCGCATTTGCCCGGAATAACAACGCACCGATCAAGCGTTGCGACACTAACACACGGACAGGAGACGGACGATGGACCTGAGGCGCGGACAACCGCTGGCGCGCGATGCCATGGCCTATGTGCTGGCGGGCGGCCGTGGCAGCCGCCTCATGGAAATGACCGACACGCGCGCCAAGCCCGCCGTCTATTTCGGCGGCAAGGCGCGGATCATCGACTTCGCCTTGTCCAACGCCATCAACTCCGGCATCCGCCGCATCGGCGTGGCGACCCAGTACAAGGCGCATTCCTTGATCCGCCACCTTCAGCGCGGCTGGAACTTCCTGCGCGACGAACGCAACGAAAGCTTCGACATCCTGCCCGCCAGCCAGCGGATCAGCGAGTTTCAGTGGTATGAGGGCACCGCCGACGCGGTGTTCCAGAATATCGACATCATCGAAAGCTATGCGCCCGAATTCATGGTCATTTTGGCTGGCGACCACGTCTACAAGATGGACTATGAGTTGATGCTCCAGCAGCATGTCGACAGTGGCGCCGACGTCACCGTCGCCTGTCTGGAAGTGTCGCGCGAGGAGGCGAGTGCGTTCGGCGTGATGCATGTCGACGAGACCGACCGCATCGTCGATTTCGTCGAAAAGCCCGCCGATCCGCCCTCCATCCCCGGCAATCCGGGCGTGTCGCTGGCGTCGCTGGGCATCTATGTCTTCCGCACCGCCTTCCTGTTCGAACAGCTGCGCCGCGATGCCGCCACGCCCGGCTCGGCGCGCGACTTCGGCAAGGACATCATCCCCTATCTGGTCGAGCATGGCAAAGCACAGGCGCACCGCTTCTCCGCCAGCTGTGTCCGCTCCGACGACGAACCCGGCGCCTATTGGCGCGACGTCGGTACGGTCGACGCCTATTGGGAGGCCAGCCTCGACCTGACCGACGTGGTGCCGCAGCTCGACCTGTACGACCGCAGCTGGCCGCTCTGGACCTATGCCGAGATCACGCCGCCGGCCAAGTTCGTCCATGATGTCGAGGGACGGCGCGGGTCGGCGGTGGCCAGCCTCGTCGCGGGCGACTGCATCGTGTCGGGTTCGACCATTAACCGCTCGCTGCTGTCGACCGGCGTGCGCACCCACAGCTATGCCTCGCTGAATGAAGCGGTCGTCCTGCCCTTCTGCCATATCGGGCGGGGTGCGCAGTTACGGCGCGTGATCCTCGACCGCGGCGTGAAGATCCCCGACGGCCTGGTGGTCGGCGAGGACCCGGTGCTCGACGCGCACCGGTTCCGGCGCACCGACAAGGGTATTTGCCTCATCACCCAGCCGATGATCGACCGTCTGGCCAACTGAAAGTCCCCATGACCCTTTCCGTCCTGTCGGTCGCCTCGGAGGCGTTTCCGCTCATCAAGACCGGCGGTCTGGCCGATGTCGTCGGCGCGCTGCCCGAGGCGTTGGCGCCCCACGATATCGCCGTCACCACGCTGATCCCCGGTTTCCCCAAGGTGATGCGCGCGATCGGCGAGGACGCGCCGCGCGTCCATCGCTGGACGCACATCATCGGGACCGAGGCATGGCTTCGCGAGGCGATGATCGGCACCCATCGGCTGCTGGTGATCGACGCGCCGCAGCTTTGGGAGCGCGAGGGGCTTCCCTATGTCGATACCGACGGGAACGACTGGCACGACAATTGGCGGCGCTTCGCAGTGCTGGCAAGGGCCGGGGCCGACCTCGCCTCGGGCGCGGTGCCGGGTTACGACTTCGACCTGCTCCACGCGCATGACTGGCAGGCGGCGCTCGCCCCCGCCTTCCTCCATTATGCGCCCGGCCCCGGCAAGGTCGCCAAGAGCATCGTCACCATCCACAACATCGCCTTCCAGGGCTCGTTCGCGGCGCATCACTTCCCCGATCTGGGCCTGCCCCCCGAGGCGTGGAGCGTCGAGGGCGTCGAATATTATGGCCAGATCGGCTATCTGAAGGCGGGCCTGCGCACCGCCGATGCGATCACCACGGTCAGCCCGACCTATGCCGAGGAAATCCACCGTGCCCGATATGGCATGGGGCTGGAGGGCCTGATCGCCGCGCGTGCCGAGTGCGTCAGCGGTATCGTCAACGGCATCGATCCCGCCATCTGGAGCCCCAAGGCCGACGCCGCCCTGCCCGCACCCTTCACCGTCGACACGCTGGACGATCGCATCGCCAACAAGCGCGCGGTCGAGCAGGCGTTCGGGCTGGACGAGGATAACAGCCCGATCTTCACCGTCATCAGCCGCCTGACCTGGCAAAAGGGCATGGACGTGCTGGTCGAGGTGATCGACGATCTGGTGGCGCTCGGCGGACGGCTGGTGGTGCTGGGCACCGGCGACCCGGCGCTGGAGATCGCCTTCGCCACCGCCGCGCTGCGCCATCCGGGCCGCGTCGCGGTGCGGATCGGCTATGACGAGCCGGTCTCGCATCTGCTGCAGGGCGGGTGCGACGCGATCCTGATCCCCTCGCGGTTCGAGCCGTGCGGGCTGACCCAGCTATACGGCCTGGCCTATGGCTGCGTGCCTGTGGTCGCGCGCACCGGCGGGCTGGCCGATACGATCATCGACGCCAATGAAGCGGCGCTGGCCATGGGCGTGGCCACCGGACTTCAGTTCGACACTGTCACCACCGACAATATTGTCGCGGTCCTGCGTCGCACAATGAGACTATATGCCGACCAAGACCAATGGCGGACCATTCAGGTCAATGGCATGAATGCCGATTATAGCTGGCACCATAGCGGCCGCCACTATGCCGAACTCTATCGATCCGTGCTGGGGAACCCATGATCAAGACCGTCGCGACCGAGCCTTATCTCGACCAGAAGCCCGGCACCTCGGGCCTGCGCAAGAAGGTCCGCGTCTTTCAGCAGCCCAATTATGCCGAGAATTTCATCCAGTCGACGTTCGACGCGCTGGGTGACGAAAAGACCGGCCAGACGCTGGTGATCGGCGGCGACGGCCGCTTCCTGAACCGGGAGGTGATCCAAGTCGCCATACGCATGGCGGCGGCGAACGGCTTTGCCCGTGTGGTTGTCGGTCAGGGCGGCATCCTGTCGACGCCGGCAGCCAGCAACGTAATCCGCCAGCGGGGGGCATTGGGCGGTCTGGTCCTCTCGGCCAGCCACAATCCCGGCGGGCCGGACGAAGATTTCGGCATTAAGTACAATATCTCCAACGGCGGGCCTGCGCCGGAGAAGGTGACGGACGCGATCCACGCCAACACCAGGTCGATCAGCCGCTGGCTGACCGTCGAGGCGGACGATATCGACCTCGATACGCTGGGCGAGGTGACGGTCGGTGGCATGACGGTCGAGGTGATCGACTCGGTCGCCGACTATGCCGCGCTGATGGAAAGCCTGTTCGACTTCGCCGCGATCCGGGCTGCGGTCGAGGGCGGCTTCACCATGTCGTTCGACGCGATGAGCGCTGTGACCGGGCCGTACGCGACCGAGATTCTTGAGAACCGGCTGGGCTTCGCAAAGGGCACCGTGAAGAACGGTACGCCGCTCCCAGATTTCGGGGGGCATCACCCCGACCCCAATCTGGTCCATGCCAAGGAACTGTACGACCGGATGATGGCCCCGGACGCGCCCGATTTCGGCGCGGCCTCGGACGGGGACGGCGACCGCAACCTCATCATCGGGCGCGGGCGCTTCATCACGCCGTCGGACAGCCTGGCGATGCTGGCGGCCAACGCCCATCTCGCGCCCGCCTATGCCGGTGGCCTGAAGGGCATCGCCCGTTCCATGCCGACCAGCGCCGCCGCCGACCGGGTGGCGGAAAAGCTGGGCATCTCGGCGTACGAAACGCCTACGGGGTGGAAGTTCTTCGGCAATTTGCTCGACGCCGGGATGGCGACCATCTGCGGCGAGGAGAGCGCCGGGACCGGCTCGGACCATGTGCGCGAGAAGGACGGGCTGTGGGCGGTGCTGCTCTGGCTCAACATTCTCGCCGCCTCGGGCAAGTCCGTCGACCAGA
The DNA here is from genome assembly GCF_001970915.1 of Sphingomonas sp. Sph1(2015). Classification (NCBI taxonomy): domain Bacteria; kingdom Pseudomonadati; phylum Pseudomonadota; class Alphaproteobacteria; order Sphingomonadales; family Sphingomonadaceae; genus Sphingomonas; species Sphingomonas sp. Sph1(2015). The sequence continues at coordinate 16,543 of NZ_MQUI01000023.1, read as the reverse complement.
TCGCCCGCGACCATTGGGCGACCTATGGCCGCAATTATTATGCGCGCCACGATTATGAGGGCGTCGAGAGCGAGCGCGCCGATGCGCTGATGGCCGACCTGCGGGGCAAGCTGGCGACGCTGCCGGGGCAGACGTTCGCCGGGCTGACGGTCGAGACGGCGGACGATTTCGCCTATACCGACCCCACCGACCATTCGGTCAGCCGCAACCAGGGCATCCGGGTGCTATTCCGGGGCGGCAGCCGCGTCGTATTCCGCCTGTCGGGCACCGGCACCAGCGGCGCGACCTTGCGCGTCTATCTGGAGCGTTACTCGGCCGACGAACTCGACCGCGAGACGCCGGAGATGCTCGCCGACATCATCCAGGCGGCGGACGAGATCGCCGGGATCACCCAGCATACCGGCCGCACCGAACCCGATGTCGTGACGTAAGGACTTCCTATTCCTCCCCTGCAAGGGGAGGTGGCAGCGCGAAGCGCTGACGGAGGGGTGTCACGGCCAGCGGGGACACCCCTCCACCATCCTTCGGATGGTCCCCCTCCCCTTGCAGGGGAGGATTTGAGATGGTCTCAGCCATGACGAATCAGCCCTATCCCCTCGGCGCGACACCCATCCCCGGCGGCACCCGCTTCGCCGTGCGCTCGACCGCCGAGCAGGTGGAGCTTTGCCTGTTCGACGGCCCCACCGAACGCCGCATCGCCATGTCCCGCAACGGCGATAGGTGGACGGCCACCGTTCCAGGCCCCGCCCCTCTCTACGGCTATCGCGCGCATGGGCGTTACGACCCGGCCCGCAACCTGTGGTTCGACCCCGCCAAGCTGCTGGTCGACCCTCACGCGCTCGAAATCGACCGCCCCTTCGTCCAGTCGCCACGCCTGGGCATTTTCGGCGAGGACACCGCCGACATCGTCCCCCGCGCCCGTGTCGTCGCCCCGCTGACCACCACCCCCGCCCCGCCGCTGTTCCGGCCGGGCAGGCTGATCTACGAACTCAATGTGCGCGGCTTCACCATGCGCCATCCCGCCATACCGCCCGAACGGCGCGGCACCTTGGCGGCACTCACCCATCCCGCCGTGCTCGATCACCTCCGCAAGCTGGGCGTGGCGGCCGTCGAACTCATGCCGATCACCGCCGCGATCGACGAACGCCACCTCCCCCCGCTCGGCCTGCGCAATGCCTGGGGTTATAACCCGGTCGTGCCGATGGCGCTCTGCCCGGAGCGGGTGCCGGGCGGCGTCGCCGAACTGGTCGCCACGATCGCGGCGCTGCGCGAGGCAGGCATCGGCGTCATCCTCGACCTCGTGTTCAACCATATGGGCGAGAGCGACGTAGAGGGCGGCACCCTGTCCTTCCGGGGCCTGGACCCGGATGCCTATGCGCGCACGGCCAACGGTACGCTCATCAATGATACGGGGACCGGCAACACGCTCGACGCCAGCCGCCCGAGCGTACGCGCGATGATCCTCGACACGCTTCGCCATTTCGCGCGAGCCGGGGTGGACGGCGTCCGTTTCGACCTGGCGCCGGTGCTGGCGCGCGGGCCGGGCTTCGACGCCCACGCCCCCATCTTCGCCGAGATCGCCGCCGATCCGATCCTGTCGACCCGCGTCATGATCGCCGAACCCTGGGATATCGGCCCCGGCGGCTACCAGCTCGGCCAATTCCCCGAGCATTGGCTCGAGTGGAACGACCAATATCGCGACCAGGTGCGCCGCTTCTGGCGCGGCGACGGGCGCAGCGGCGATCTGGCGACGCGGATCGGGGGGTCGGCGGATGTCTTTACCGGCCCCGCCAGCCGCTCGGTCAATTTCGTCGCGGCGCATGACGGCTTCACCCTCGCCGACCTGACCACCTATGCCGCGCGCCACAACCACGCCAATGGCGAGGACAATCGCGACGGGCATGGCGACGAGGTGTCATGGAACCATGGGCAGGAAGGGCCGACCGACGATGCCGCCATCCGCGCCGCGCGTGAGACTTCGGTCCGCGCGATGCTGGCGACGCTGTTCCTGTCACGCGGCACGCCGATGCTGACCGCAGGCGACGAATTCGGCCGCAGCCAGCAGGGCAACAACAACGGCTATGCCCAGGACAATGAGACGACGTGGCTCGACTGGCAAACCCGCGACGAGGCGCTGGAGGATTTTGTCGCGCAGCTCGCCGCCCTTCGCCGGGAAACCCCGATCGACTGGACCAACTGGCTGGCCGGGGCCGAATGGCGCAAGCTGTCCGGTGGCCCGATGACACCCGAGGACTGGGACAACGGTAACGGCTTTGCCCTGCACGTCCCTGTCGGCGACGAGAGCCTGATCCTGCGCTTCGACCGCGCGCACGGCGTCTCCGCCATCCGGGGGCGAGTGCTGGAAAGCTGAGGCCTTTCCATTCCTCCCCTTCCAGGGGAGGAATGGAACGTATCGACCGCTCCTAAGGCGTCGCCATCGGCCCCATCAGATTGTGGTTCAGATGCCCCATGATCCAGATCGAGCCCAGCAGGACCAGCGCCACGATCAATATGCCGAACAGCAGCGCCAGCACATTGTTGCTATTGTCCGGCCCGGTGGTGATGTGGAGGAAGAACACCAGATGCACCCCCATCTGCCCGATCGCCAGCGCGACGAGGGCAGCGGGCACGGCTGGCCCCCAGACGATATCGAACTGGACCAGCGCGAAGGATGCCGCCGTCAGGATCGCCGCCGCGACCAGCCCGATCGCATAGCTGCGGATGCCGCCGACGACCGAGTCCTTCTCGCTCTCGACGCCCGGCGCGGTTTCGTCGCGGGCCATTTCCTCGTCGGGCCGCTGGCTCATCCCCGCACTCCCATCAGATAGACCATGGTGAACAGCGCCACCCAGATGATGTCGAGCGCGTGCCAGAACAGGCTGAAGCACAGGATGCGGCGCAATATGTCTTCGCGGAACCCCTTGGCCCAGGCCTGCGCCATCATCGTCGTCAGCCAGAGCAGGCCGAGCAGCACATGGAGCCCGTGGCACCCGACCAGCGCGAAGAAGGCCGACAGGAACGCGCTGCGCCCCGGCCCCGCCCCCTCGCCGATCAGGTGGAGAAACTCATAGGCCTCCAGCGCCAGGAAACCTCCGCCCAGCAGCCCGGTCGCCGCCATCGCGATCTGGAACCAGCGCATGTCGCGCGCCAGCGTGCCGATCCCCGCCAGACCGCAGGCGAAGCTGGACAGCAGCAGCAGCACCGTCTCCGCCTCGACCAGCTTCAGTTCGAACAGGTCCTTGCCCGAGGGACCGCCCGCCGTCGCATCCTTCAGCACCGCGTACCCGGCAAAGAAGCAGGCGAACAGGATGAAGTCCGACAGCAGGAAGATCCAGAAGCCATAGGACACCACCACCCGCTTGGGCGCAGGGCCATCCGGGTTGGGCTCGGCGGTACGGCCCAGCTTGTTGGGATCATGCGCCTGGGCGGTCTGGCTCATGCCAAGCTCTTGTTCATGACAGCGCCTCTTCCGGCAAGTCCAGCAGCGTCGCCTTGCTGCGGCGACGCGCCTGGTCCAGCCGTTCGACCTCCTCGACCGGGATCTCATACTCGGCCTTGTCCCGCCATGCGAAGACGATGAACGTCCCCCAGGCCCCGAAGAAACCCAGGCCGACCAGCCACCAGATATGCCAGATCAGCGCAAAGCCCATGGCAGTGGCGAAGAAGGCGGTGACGATTCCGGTCGGCGAATTCCGCGGCATCTCGATCGGTTCGTAATCGGGGCGATCGGACAGGGCGCGGTTCTCGCGCGCCTTCGCCTTGATGCCCCAATAGGCCTCCTCGCCCTTCACATCGGGCAGCACCGCGAAGTTGAAGGCGGGCGGCGGCGAGGTGGTGATCCACTCCAGCGTGCGCCCGTCCCAGGGATCGCCGCTTTCGTCGACCCGATCCTTGCGGGTACGGATCGAAACATAAAGCATCATGACCTGGCACGCGTTGCCAGCGGCGATCAGCAGCGCGCCCAGGCCCGCCGCGATCAGCCACGGATGCCAGCCGGGCACGTCATAATGCTGCATCCGCCGGGTCATGCCCATCAGGCCCAGCACATAGAGCGGCATGAAGGCGAGATAGAAACCGCTCAGCCACAACCAGAAGGCCCGCTTGCCCCAGGTCTCGTCCAGTGTGAAACCGAACATCTTGGGAAACCAGAAGGTGAAGCCCGCAAAGGCGCCGAACAGCACCCCGCCGATGATGACGTTATGGAAATGCGCGACCAGGAACAGCGAGTTGTGCAGCACGAAGTCGGCCGGGGGCACCGCCAGCATCACGCCGGTCATGCCGCCGATTACGAAGGTCACGATGAACCCGATCGACCACAGCATCATCGACGTATAGCGAATGCGCCCGCCATACATGGTGAACAGCCAGTTGAAGACCTTCACCCCGGTCGGCACCGCGATGATCATCGTGGTGATGCCGAAAAAGCCGTTCACATCGGCCCCGGCCCCCATGGTGAAGAAATGGTGCAGCCACACCATGAAGGACAGGATGCAGATCACCATGGTCGCGATGACCATCGAGCGATAGCCGAACAATGGCTTGGACGAGAAGGTCGAGATGATCTCGGAAAACACGCCGAAGGCGGGCAGGATCAGGATATAGACTTCCGGGTGCCCCCAAGCCCAGATGAGGTTGACGAACATCATCTGGTTGCCGCCCGCTTCCGGCGTGAAGAAATGGAAGCCAAGATATCGGTCGAGGATCAGCATCGCCAGCACAGCGGTCAGCACCGGAAAGGCCGCGACGATCAACAGGTTGGAGGCCAGCGACGTCCAGGTGAACATCGGCATCCGGCTGTAACCCATCCCCGGCGCGCGCATCTTCAGGATGGTGGTGACCAGGTTGACGCCCGACAGCAGCGTCCCCATCCCAGATATCTGCAGCGCCCAGAGGTAATAATCGACACCGACACCGGGCGAGAAGCGCAGTTCGGACAAGGGCGGATAGACCAGCCAGCCGGTCTTGGCGAACTCACCGATGACCAGGCTCATATTGATGAGCAGCGCGCCGCTGGCGGTCAGCCAGAAACTCACCGAATTGAGCGTTGGAAACGCCACGTCGCGCACGCCCAGCTGCAACGGCACGACGAAGTTCATCAGCCCGATCATGAACGGCATCGCCACGAAAAAGATCATGATCGTGCCGTGCGCGGAGAAAATCTGGTCGTAATGATCGGGCGGCAGATAGCCTTCGTTGCCGTACGCGATCGCCTGTTGCGACCGCATCAGCAGCGCGTCGGAAAAGCCGCGCAACAGCATGACGCCCGCCAGCAGGCAGTACATGACGCCGATCCGCTTGTGGTCGACGCTCGTGATCCACTCGCTCCAGATGTAGGGCAGATGCCCGCGCCGCCACACCCAGATGAAGACGCCCAGCAACACCAGGCCGATGACGCCCGCCGACACCAAAGGCAGCGGTTCGTGGAAGGGAATCGAGTCCCAGCCCAGCTTGCCGGTCAGACTCATTGCTCGCGCCCGTCCTTGGCTTTCTCGCCCTCGGGCGCGCCATTCTTCATGACGATCTGGTCGTAGAGGCCGGGTTGGAGCCGGGGATAGCTGGCGGGGCGGACATTGCGGCTGGGGTGCGCCATCGCGATGAACTCGTTCCAGTCGAGCGTCTTGCCCTGTCCGCCCTTGGCGGTCGCGACGAAGCGGTCGAAGCTCGCCTGCGGCACCGCATCGACGAAGAAGTTCATATCGGCAAAGCCCTCCCCGCTATAATGCGCCGACAGCCCGCGATAGCGCCCGGCCTTGTCGGCGCGCAGGTGAAGCGTTGAGTCCATGCCCGACATGGCGTAGATCTGGCTGCCCAGCTGCGGCACGAAGAAGCTGTTCATGACGCCCGCCGAGGTGATCCGGAACTTCACCGGCGTGCCGACCGGCACGACCAGCCGGTTGATCGTCGCGATTCCCTGTTCGGGATAAAGGAACAGCCATTTCCAGTCGGTGGCGACGACCTCGATGGTCATCGTCCTGGCCTTGGACGCGATGGGCTTGGGCGGATCGAGATCATGGCTGCCGATCCAGGCGATGCCGCCCAGGAACATGATGGCCAGCGCGGGGATCGACCAGACCAGCAGCTCCAGCCGCCCCGAATAGGCCCATTCGGGCAGATGCCTGGCGCGGGTGTTGCCCGCGCGGAACCACCAGCCAAAGGCGAAGGCCAGGATGATGACCGGCACCACAATGGCCAGCATCACCGCCAGCGAGTTGAAGAAGATGCTGCGCTCGCCCGCCGCGATCGGCCCGGCGGGGTCCAGTATGCCGGGCTCACAGGCGGAAAGGACGACGCACAACCCAAGGCACGCGAAACGCGCATGATTTTTGGCGAGGCGCGGATCGCGGAGCATTCAGCGGGTGAACGGCGGCCTGACGCTTTCGTTCCGCCCCCGCAAAGGGATCAGGCGGCGCGTCTATGCCCCTCGCCGTCGTCACTGTCATTGGCGGGTCGCTCCACCCGGCGCGGGCGAGCGGTCCGGCTGGCGGACATCCGCCCGGCCCAGCGACCGAAAACAGGCCAGCGCGCCAGCATCGAGGAGGACAGGACCGCCGCCATCACCAGTTCGGCCACGCCGCCCCATTCGATCGCCGAGGCGAGCATGACCAGATCGCCCATCGGCGCGGCCGCCGCGGCGAGCATCCTGATCTCATCGATCTCGAACCAGATGGCGAGGCCGAGCAGCGCAACACCCAGCGCCATCATCGCCCAATGCCCCGGTCGGACCCGCCCCAGCAGCCGCGCCGGAGCCTCGACCACCATGCCCGCCAGCCAGCGGCTGACCGGCAGGTCCGGCCAGGCGTAAAGCATGATCGTCAGCCCCAGCAGCAACAGCGTCGCGGTCATGTCATCATCCCCCTTTGCGCCTTCGATTATGGCGCGACTCCGCCATTTTACCAGAGGCATGACGCCGCTATGCTCGCGCCATGATCTTGCGCAGCGCCCTGTTCCTCCCCGCCTCCAATTCCCGCGCCATCGCCAAGGCGCGCATGTTCGACAGCGATGCGGTGATCCTCGATCTGGAGGATGCGGTCGCCCCCGACGCCAAGGCCATGGCGCGCGATGCGGCGGTGGCGGCGGTGCGCGAGGGCGGCTTTGGCGAGCGGTTGCTGGTCGTGCGGACAAACGGACTGGATACGCCCCATGCGATGGACGACCTCGCCGCGCTGGCGACGACGCGTCCGGCGGCGGTGCTGATACCCAAGGTCGACGATGTCGCGACGCTTGCCGCCGCGCGGGCGGCATTGGGGCCGGTCGTGCCGCTCTGGGCGATGATCGAGACGTGCCGCGGTATCCTGTCGCTCGGCGCGATCGCGCAGGCGGCAACGGGGTTGGGGCTGGCCGCTTTGGTCGCGGGCACCAACGATCTGGCGAAGGAAATGCGCCTGCCCTCCCCGCCCGCGCCCGAGGCGTTGTTGCCACTCCGGGTCCAGATCGTCGTCGCGGCCCGCAGCGCCGGACTGATCGCGCTGGACGGCGTATGCAACGCGCTCGACGCGCCCGAGCGGCTGGCGGCGGAATGCACGGAGGGGCGGCGGCTGGGCTTCGACGGCAAGACGCTGATCCACCCCAACCAGATTGCGGCGGCGAATGCGGGGTTCGGCCCGGATGCGGCGGAAATCGCCTGGGCGCGGAAGGTGATGGACGCCTTTGCCGACCCCGCGCAAGCGACGCTGGGCGCGATCCGGCTGGACGGGCAGATGGTCGAACGCCTGCATCTGGCCGAGGCCGAGCGGATATTGGCGCGTGCGGAGAAGGCGGCCGGATAATCTACCCTCACCCTTCCCACCCGCTATCGCGGGCAGGCCCCTTCCCTCTCCCATTGGGAGAGGGAGGGAGGCGCGAAGCGCCGGAAGGGTGAGGGCGGTAGAGTTTACTCCAGTTCGAGAATCACCGCATCGACGGCCAGGCTGTCGCCGGTCTTGGCGCTGATCGTCTTCACCGTGCCGGTCTTGGCGGCGCGGAGGATGTTTTCCATCTTCATCGCCTCGACGACGGCCAGCGGCTGGCCGGCCTCGACGGAATCACCCTCGGCTACGTCCAATCGAACGAGCAGGCCCGGCATCGGCGCGATCAGGAATTTCGACAGGTCGGGCGGCACCTTTTCGATCAGGTGCTGGGCATAAGCCGCCGCGCGCGCGGGGAGGACGCGGACCATGTGGCTGGCACCGCGCGTGGTCAGCTTGAAGCCGGTGCGCGTCTTCGCGATGCGGACGTGGAGCGTCTCGCCATCTTCGTCCTCGACCGCGATCATCCGGTCGCCGGGCGTATAGGCGATGGCGAGGTCCAGGTCGTCGCCATCGACGGTTATGCCGTCGGTCGAGACATGGACCTGATGATCCGCTCCGCCGATCCGCACCGTCCAGTCGGCGGGCGGTTGCAGGCGGTGGCCGAGCTGGCCGTCGATCCGCCGCGCGCGATCGGCCTCGGCGGTGGCGGCGAAGGCGGCGACCGCCGCAAGGGTGCGGGTCAGGTCGTCGCTGGCAGGCGCGCCCTGGAAGCCGTCGGGATATTCCTCGGCGATGAAGCCCGTCGACAGCGCTCCTGCGCGGAAGCGAGGATGCTGCATCAGCGCGGAGACGAAGTCGATATTGGTCCCCGGCCCGACGATCTCGAACGCATCAAGCGCGGCGATCTGGGCGTCGATCGCGGCTTCGCGGGTCGGCGCCCAGGTGACGAGCTTGGCGATCATCGGGTCGTAGAACATGCTGACCTCGCCGCCCTCGGCCACGCCGTCGTCGACGCGGACGCGGGCTTCGTCTTCCGAATGTTCGGCGGGCGGGTTGTAGCGGACCAGCCGCCCGGTCGAGGGCAGGAAGCCGCGATACGGGTCCTCGGCATAGACACGGTTCTCGACCGCCCAGCCGGTCAGCGTCACCTCGTCCTGACCGAAGGCCAGCGGCTCTCCGGCAGCGACGCGGATCATCTGCTCGACCAGATCGAGGCCGGTGATTTCCTCGGTGACGGGATGTTCGACCTGGAGCCGGGTGTTCATTTCGAGGAAGTAGAAGCTCTTGCCCGTCGTGTCCGCGCCCGACACGATCAGCTCGACGGTGCCCGCCGAATAATAACCGACCGCCCGCGCCAGCGCGACCGCCTGCTCACCCATGGCGCGGCGCATCTCGGGGGTCACGAAGGGGGACGGGGCTTCCTCGACCACCTTCTGGTGACGGCGCTGGACCGAGCATTCGCGCTCGCCGAGATAGACGATATTGCCATGCTGGTCGCCCAGCACCTGGATTTCGATATGGCGGGGGGACTCGATGAACTTCTCGATGAAGACGCGGTCGTCGCCGAAGCTGGCAAGCCCCTCGCGTTTGGTCGCCTCGAAGCCCTCGCGCACATCCGCTTCCGACCAGGCGAGCCGCATGCCCTTGCCGCCGCCGCCCGCCGAGGCCTTCATCATCACCGGAAAGCCGATGTCGGCGGCGATACGCACCGCCTCCTCGGTATCGGCGATCTCGCCCAGATAGCCGGGGACGACATTGACGCCCGCCGCCTTGGCCAGCTTTTTCGACTCGATCTTGTCGCCCATCGCGGCGATGGCGTTCGGCGGCGGGCCGATGAAGGCGACACCCGCCTCGGCACAGGCTTTCGCGAAGCTCTCACGTTCGGACAGGAAGCCGTAACCGGGATGGATCGCGTCCGCGCCGGTCGCCTTGGCGGCGGCGAGGATCAGCTCGGCCTTGAGATAGCTTTCGGCGGCGGGCGCTGGCCCCAAGCGGACCGACTCATCGGCCAGACGGACATGCGGCGCGCTGGCATCGGCGTCCGAATAGACCGCGACCGTGGCGATGCCCATCGCGCGGGCGGTGCGGATGACCCGGCACGCGATTTCCCCGCGATTGGCGATCAGGATTTTCTGGAACACGGGGATACCTCTCCTTTTATGTCGTTGGTCCGTGTCGAATGTCTTGTGGGAAGCACCACCCCGGCGAAGGCCGGGGTCCAGTTCCCCTTTTGTCGATGGCGCGCCGCAGCACCTCGGGGGGAGGCCGATGCGTCGCACCATCGATGGTTCACCGCATCTGGACCCCGGCCTTCGCCGGGGTGATCAAGATGGGGTGAACCGAAATCACTCGGCTGCCACCCGCATCGGCTCGGCACCTTCCATCGGCTTCAGGCCCAGCTTGGCGAATAGCGCGGCATCCGCATCGTCCCCCGCATTGCCCGCGGTCAGCAGCTTGTCGCCGGTGAAGATCGAGTTCGCCCCCGCCATAAAGCACAAGGCCTGGGTCGCCGCCGACATGCTCTCGCGCCCGGCTGACAGGCGGACCATGCTCATCGGCATGGTGATGCGCGCGACGGCGACGGTGCGGACGAACTCGATGTCATCGATCCGCGCCAGCGGCGTGTCGGCCAGCATGTCGCCCAGCACCGTGCCCTTGACCGGGACCAGCGCATTGACCGGCACGCTTTCGGGGTGGCGCGGCAGGGTGGCGAGCGCATGGACGAAGCCGACGCGGTCGCCGCGCGTCTCACCCATGCCGACGATCCCGCCGCAGCAGACCGAAATGCCCGCGTCGCGCACGTTGGACAGCGTCTCCAGCCGATCCTCGAAGCAGCGCGTCGTGATGACGTTGGCGTAGTTTTCGGGCGAGGTGTCGATATTGTGGTTGTAATAGTCGAGACCCGCCTCGGCCAGACGCTGCGCCTGAGGGGCATCAAGCATCCCCAGCGTCATGCAGGTCTCCAGCCCCATGGCCTTCACCCCCTCGACCATGGCGACGACCTTGTCCATGTCGCGCTCCTTGGGGGACCGCCAGGCCGCGCCCATGCAGAAACGCTGCGAGCCCGCCGCCTTGGCCTCGGCCGCCGCCGCCAGCACGGCTTGCACGTCCATCAGCTTCTCGGCCTTCACGTCGCTCTCGGCCGAGGCGCTTTGCGAACAGTAACCGCAATCCTCGGGGCAGCCGCCGGTCTTGATCGAGCAGAGCGTGCAGAGCTGCACCTCGTCCGCCGCGTGATGCGCGCGGTGGACTTCGGCCGCGCGGAACAGCAGCTCGGTGAAGGGCAGGTCGAACAGAGCGCTGATCTCGGCGCGGGTCCAGTCGGTGCGCAAGGTCGCCTCGGGGCGAAGCGCGGTGGTCGTCGTCATCACGTCATGTCCTGTCATTCGCCCGTCTCGGGCGGCATATTATGGCCCAGCAGCCTCAGCACATCCTCGGCCGCCTTCACAAGGTTGGTGCCGGGGCCGAAAATCGCCTGCACCCCGGCATCGTAGAGCGCCTGATAATCCTGTGCGGGAATAACGCCACCCGCGATGACCTTGATATCGGCGCGCCCCGCCTCGCGGAGGTGGCCGATCAGTTCGGGGATCAGCGTCTTGTGCCCGGCGGCCAGGCTGGACGCGCCGACCACGTCGACGTCGCGGGTCAGCGCGATCCGGGCGGCTTCCTCCGGCGTCTGGAAGAGCGGGCCGGGCACCACCTCGAACCCCAGATCGCCGAACATAGAGGAGACGAGGTTCGCGCCCCGGTCATGCCCGTCCTGGCCCATCTTGGCGACGAACAGCCGGGGCTTGCGGCCCAGACGCCGCTCCACCGCCTCGACGCCGCGGAGCAGGCGCGCCCAGCGTTCGTCTTCGGCATAGGCACCGCCATAGATGCCCGACACCGGGGTGGGTTGCGTGCCGTAACGGCCGAACACATCCTCCAGCGCGGCAGATATCTCGCCCAGCGTCGCGCGCGCCCGCGCCGCCTCCACGGCCAGCGCGAGGAGGTTACTCCCCATTCCTCCCCCGGCGGGGGAGGTGGCAGCGGCGTCAGCCGCTGACGGAGGGGTGTCCACGCTCGAGAGGGGTGACACCCCTCCGTCATCGCTGCGCGATGCCACCTCCCCTTGCAGGGGAGGAATTTTGGCGGTTTGGCGCAGCGCATCCAAGGCGGCCTGGCACGCCGCTTCGTCGCGTTCGGACTTCACGCGAGCGATCCGCGCCACCTGCCCCGCGCGCACCGCGTGATTGTCGATGTCGAGGATTTCGACCGGCGCTTCGTCCGCCAGCCGGTATTTGTTGACGCCGACGATGACATCCTCGCCCCGGTCGACCTTGGCGGCGCGCGCGGCGGCGGCTTCCTCGATCATCGCCTTGGGCCAGCCGGCCGCGACCGCTTTCGCCATGCCGCCCTCGGCCTCGATTCGCTCGATCAGTTCCCACGCACCGTCGACCAGGCTCTGGGTCAGGCTCTCTATATAGTAACTGCCGCCCAGGGGATCGACGACCTTCGTCATCCCCGTCTCTTCCTGCAGCACGATCTGGGTATTACGCGCGATCCGGGCGGAAAAGTCGGTGGGAAGCGCGATCGCCTCATCCAGCGCGTTGGTGTGGAGCGACTGCGTGCCGCCCAGCATCGCGGCCATCGCCTCGATGGTGGTGCGGATGACGTTGTTATACGGGTCCTGCTCGGTCAGCGACACGCCGCTGGTCTGGCAGTGCGTGCGCAGCATCTTGGAGCGTTCGTCTTTCGCCCCCAGCTGCGTCATCGCCCGGTGCCACAGCACGCGTGCGGCGCGCAGCTTGGCGACCTCCATGAAGAAGTTCATGCCGATCGCGAAGAAGAAGGACAGCCTCCCTGCGAACTTGTCGATGTCGAGGCCCGAGGCCACGCCATATTTTACATATTCCATGCCGTCGGCGATGGTGAAGGCCAGCTCCTGAAGCTGCGTAGCCCCGGCCTCCTGCATGTGATAGCCGCTGATCGAGATGCTGTTGAACTTGGGCATCTCGGCGCTGGTGTAGGCGAAGATGTCCGAGATGATCCGCATGCTCGGTTCGGGCGGATAGATGTACGTGTTGCGGACCATGAACTCCTTGAGGATGTCGTTCTGGATGGTCCCTTCCAGCCTGGAGCGGTGAACCCCCTGCTCCTCGGCCGCGACGATGAAGAAGGCCAGAACCGGGATCACCGCGCCGTTCATCGTCATGCTGACCGACATGGCATCCAGCGGAATGCCGTCGAACAGGATCTTCATATCCTCGACCGTGTCGATCGCGACGCCCGCCTTGCCCACGTCACCCGTCACGCGCGGATGATCGCTGTCATAACCGCGGTGCGTCGCCAGATCGAAAGCGACCGACAACCCCTTCTGCCCGGCCGCCAGATTGCGACGATAGAAGGCGTTCGATTCCTCGGCGGTCGAGAAGCCCGCATATTGCCGGATCGTCCAGGGGCGGCCCGCATACATGCTCGCGCGCACGCCGCGCGTGAACGGAGCGAAGCCCGGCAGGCCGGGATCGGTGGTCACATCGGCAGCGGTATAGAGCGGCTTGACCGTGATCCCCTCGGGCGTCTGCCAGTCGAGATCGCGGCCCTTCACCTCGCGCGCGGCAAGGGCTTCCCAATCGGACAGCTCAGGGCGTTCGGCCATCGGCCACTCCTCATCCACTCTTATTTTATTTCACTAGAGCGAAATCATCATGCGTGCGCAAGGGGCCGTATCCTACCGCCCGAGGAAACGCGGCGGACGCTTTTCAAAAAAGGCTCGGCCGCCTTCCTCGCCGTCCTGGGTCGCGCGGGCGGTGCGCTGGTCTTCCGCCTCGCGGGTCAGCGCGGTGGCATAGTCGCTGTCGAACCCGGCCTGGAGCGCACGGCGCATCAGCCCGAGCGCCACGCTCGGCCCCGCCGCCAGCCGTTCGGCGAGGGACAGGGCTTCGGCGTCGAGCGCATCGTCGGCCACGACCTTGTGGATCATACCCCAGTCGAGCGCCTTGGCCGCAGGCACCCGCTCGCCCAGCATCATCATCTCGGCGGCCCGCGCCCGACCGATCAGGCGGGGCAGCATCCAGCTCGCCCCACCATCCGGCACCAGTCCGATATTGACGAAGGCGTGGAGGAAATAGGCATTCTCGCTCGCGATGCAGAAATCGGCGGCCAGCGCCAGGCTGCACCCGATCCCCGCCGCCGCGCCGCGCACCGCGCTGACCACGGGAATGGGCAGGTCGGCGAGCGCCAGCATCGCGGGGTTGTAATGCTCGACCAGCGCCCGGTGGACAGTATCGGGACCGACATCGCCGCCCGAGATATCCGCGCCCGAGCAAAAGGCCCGCCCCTCGCCCGCGATCAGCACCGCGCGCGCATCGCCACGCGCGTCCAGCGCCTCACGGATCGCATCGAACAGCGCGGGCGGCGCGGCGTTCAGCCGCTCGGGCCGGTTGAGCGTCAGGACCAGGACATCGCCCCGACGCTCGACGCGCAGCATGGCGTCGCTCAATGCCCCTCTCCCGGTGTTTCCATCAGCTCGACCAGCACCCCGCCCATGTCGCGCGGGTGGAGGAAGACGACCGGCGTGCCATGCGCGCCGATGCGCGGTGCTCCCAGCAGCGTCGCGCCCTTGGCCTGAAGCGCGGCGACCGCGGCGGGGATTTCGGCGACCTCGAAACAGAGATGATGCTGTCCGCCCGCCGGATTCTTCTTCAGGAAGTTGGCGATGGGGGAGGTTTCGTCGAGCGGCTGGATCAGCTCGATCTGGGTATTCGGCGCGTCGATGAAACATACCCGCACGCCCTGTGGCGGCAGGTCGAACGGTTCGCCGATCGCGTCGGCACCGAGGATGTGGCGATAGGTTTCGATCGTCTTCTCGATCGAAGGCGTGGCGATGCCGATATGGTTGAGGCGGCCCAGGGTCATGTGGCGCTCCTCCAGCGTGGGAATATGCGGACAGCGCCAGCCCTCCCCCAGCCCAGTTTCAGGTAAACGATGCCCCGCATCGTTTCGGTCATGCCGGGGGCATGACCAACCTGAAACTCGCCTGCGGGAGGGGAGATGTTCCGGGCACGCGCGGTCCACCAGCACGCCCCTCCCGCAAGCGGGAGGGGATGGGGGAGGGCTTTGCCGCGAGCGACCAACTCAGAGCGGCAGATTGTCATGCTTCTTCCACGGATTCGCCAGGTCCTTACCCCGCAGCTTGCGCAGGCCCAAGGCGATACGCCTGCGGGTCGAGTGTGGCTGGATCACCTCGTCGACGAACCCCTTGCTCGCCGCGACGAACGGGTTGGCGAAGCGCGCCTCGTACTCCGCCGTCCGCTCGGCGATCTCCTCCGGCGTCTTGCCCCGGAAGATGATCTCGACCGCGCCTTTCGCGCCCATCACCGCGATCTCGGCGGTCGGCCAGGCATAGTTGAGGTCGCCGCGCAAATGCTTGGACGCCATCACGTCATAGGCCCCGCCATAAGCCTTGCGGGTGATGACCGTGATCTTGGGCACCGTCGCCTCGGCATAGGCGAAGAGCAGCTTCGCGCCATGCTTGATGATGCCGTTATGCTCCTGCGCGGTGCCGGGCAGGAAGCCGGGCACATCGACAAAGGTCACGATCGGAATCTCGAACGCGTCGCAGAAGCGTACGAACCGCGCGGCTTTCCGGCTGGCATTGATGTCGAGCACCCCCGCCAGCACCATCGGCTGGTTGGCGACGAAGCCGACCGTCCGCCCCTCGATCCGGCCGAAGCCGGTGATGATGTTGGCCCCGTGCGCGGGCTGCACCTCGAAGAAGTCGCCCTCGTCGACGACCTTCGACAGCAGTTCGTGCATGTCATAGGGCTGGTTGGCGCTGGCCGGGATCAGCGTGTCGAGGCTTTCCTCTTGTCTGTCCCAGGCGTCCGCCGTCGGCCGCTCGGGCACGCCTTCGCGATTGTTGGCGGGCAGGAAGTCGATGAAGTCGCGCGCCGCCAGCAGCGCCTCGATATCGTCCTCGAACGCCACGTCCGCCACGCCGGTCTTGGTGGTGTGCGTCACCGCGCCGCCCAGCGCTTCCTGGGTCACGACCTCGTTGGTCACCGTCTTGACCACATCGGGGCCGGTGACGAACATATAGCTGGAATCCTTCACCATGAAGATGAAGTCGGTCATGGCGGGGGAATAGACCGCTCCGCCTGCGCATGGCCCCATGATGAGGCTGAGCTGCGGCACCACGCCGCTCGCCAGCACATTGCGCTGGAACACCTCGGCATAGCCGCCGAGCGAGGCCACACCCTCCTGTATGCGCGCGCCGCCCGAATCGTTCAGGCCGATGACGGGCGCACCGACCTTCATCGCCATGTCCATGATCTTGCAGATCTTCTGCGCATGGCGTTCCGACAGCGAGCCGCCGAAGACGGTGAAGTCCTGGCTGAACACAAAGACCAGCCGCCCGTTGATCGTGCCCGAGCCGGTCACGACGCCGTCGCCGGGGACGACCTGTTCGGTCATGCCGAAGTCGGTACAGTTATGCTCGACGAACATGTCGAGCTCCTCGAAGCTGCCCTCGTCGAGCAGCACGTCGAGCCGCTCGCGCGCGGTCAGCTTGCCCTTGGCGTGTTGCGCGGCAATGCGCTTCTCACCACCACCGGCGCGCGCGCCTTCGCGGCGGCGTTCCAGTTCGACCATCGTCGATGCCATGACCTCTCCTTCTAGTCTTTGCACGGGCTTATGCCTGACTGGCGTAGGGGATGGCAATCGCAGGGATTTCCGTTTTCGTAAGGGGAAGGCTGCCCCGCGCGCTCCCCCTCCCGCAGGCGGGAGGGGGAGCGCGCGGGGCAGCCTTCCCCTTACGAAAACGGAAATCCCTGCGA
>NZ_MQUI01000022.1:0-59132 GCF_001970915.1 Sphingomonas sp. Sph1(2015) | reverse complement strand
CGAACCGGCCTCGTGCCAGTATCGTCACATGACATCGTCATGGCTGTAGGCCTTGCTGCTATCCAGAAAGGCCAATCCGTCCCCGGTTATGCCGCCATCAGCAAGGTGACCGCGCAACAGCGCTTACAGTCGGTGTGGGTGCATTATGCGGCCCTCCAATTAGCTTTCGAGCGTAAACGTCCGCTCGCAGATATCCCGCCCGTCATGCAGAAGTTGGCGGGGGGTAGTTTCCCGCCCTTGCCGACGATCCCCGAGCGATTTGCGGTTACTCACGCCGATGTGATCGCTCGGCCAATCGACAACCATGCCGCTTTGGTGAGTGATTGGGCGCATTGCGCCTATGAAGCTTGGAGCGATCTAAATCAGCCAACCAAGGAGCTTCTCAATCGGATAGGGTTCTGATCGCACTACGATCACCCCTTTCCCGATATTCGATCCCAATGGGAATGCCCCGGTCGTCTCGATGGCCGTTCCTTTTTGGGAAGGCGATCAAATTGCCTTCTAAGGATCAGTGCCAACGGACGCGTCCTTGTCGGATCGCTCATAGCCAAGCAGATCGCCCGGTTCGCAATTGAGGTAGTGGCAGATCGCGGCCAGCGTCGAGAACCGCACGCCTTTCACCTTGCCGGATTTGAGTAGCGACAGGTTCGACTCGGTGATGCCGATTGCCTCGGCCAACTCCTTAGAGCGGACCTTGCGTCGGGCGAGCATAACGTCGAGATTGACGATCACCGGCATCAGACGATTTCAGCCATGTCCGCGCGCGCTCTGAGCCCCGCCGAGATCGTCCATGTCGCCGCGAGGATGCCCGCAGCGATCAGCAACATGATTTCCGTCAGGCCGAAGTTGTCGGGATCATACCAAAAGACGCCATGACCTGGCAGCACGTCTCGCAGCAGCAACCCCGTCCGAAAGCCATCGGTGATTGGCAGACCGAGCGCGACGGCGACACAGGCCCAGCCCACTGCCATCAACCACGGCAAGCCCGATTCTACTGCGCCGGGCACCAGTCGCGTTGATCGCCAAAGCGCCATCCCCATTCCCCAGAGGATGACAATCACGGGGACGTCGATCAGCAGGGACAAAAGGAAGTGAAAGACTCGGACCTCGGGCGTTTCAAGCCGCTGGATGTAGCGCATCTTGATCTCTGGATCGGCCGCGAGCCTGAACCGGGCAGCCTCCGGCAGCATCGCTTCTGGTTGGCCGGTCACGCCTTCACTCGGGCTCCAGCCCCAATTGATGTAGCCAGGCGCCGCTAGCGGTAAGGGCATCTCCGCGACCTCAATGGTCCCCAGCGCGAAGAAGAGCAGCGCGATCATCCGCACGGCAGCGCGTTTACCACGCGACAGCGTATATCTGTCCAACAGCTATGACTTTCTGTTTTACGAAAACTATTTCTGCCATTACATCATGGGAGGTCCTTCTCGGCAAGGACACGCGAAGGGGGCGGCAGATGAAGCGTTCGGCGTTATTGGGATGGCTGTTCTTGCCGTCGGCCGCAGTGGGCCAGCAGCAGGTTGGATCGCCGGAGCCGGGAGGTCGACCGGAAATAGCGGTCGGCGTTTTTGAGCATGGTGCGAACTTCCATCCACTTGGGGAGCGGCTGTTCTTCCCTCGCACCCCTCCCGGTGTGCTGGTTGAGGGTGCGGAGGAGGATGGGACGGTCGACATCCAGCTCGCTGGTCGCACTGCGCCGTTCCAGATGTTGCTCAAGCCGCGGCTTGCGGCCAAGCTACAGATCAGCACCGCAGGCCGAACCAGTTTTGCCAGTGTCGGTGCGGAGTGGCGCCAGCATGTCTTTCATGGCCGGGTTTATGGTCAGATCGGCATCGGCGTGACCGTGATCGACGGCTACCGCTTCACGCCCGATCCGTTCGCTCCCGGCTTGTCACGCGATGAGGCATGGCGACGGTACGACATTTATCGGCGACGCACTTCGTTCGGCTCGCGAGTCTTGTTCAATCCTAACGCTTCGCTGGGCGTGCGCCTCGACCGGCGCTGGGCGATCGAACTGGCGTGGGAGCATTTCAGCCACCGCCAAATCTTCAGCGAGACAAATCCCGGCATCGATAATGTCGGCTTACGGATCGTGCGTGCGCTGGGGTCGCGCCGATGATCCTTCTTGCTACCCTCTTCGTCCTCCAGTCGAAACCATCCGTTGTGGCGGAAGACGAAATCGTTGTCACTGCCAGGCGTATCGAACGGCTGAGGCGCCTTAGCGTGTCGATCAAGCACGATAAGAAAACGGACGCCTACCGCTGCATTATCAAACGCCGGAGCGGCGACCCCTCTCTCGACGGTATTGTATGTGATGCGGCACTCACCTGCGCTCCCAAGGTTCAATCGCGAGAAGATGCGCGCGCCTGCATGGCGCCGACAATGGATGCGCTGGTTGCCCGAGGAGCGCAGTGGCGATCGGGAACGGACATTAAAAGTCGGTAGCAAGCATGGTTTGCTAGATTCTGAGAACGCGCTGCCTTTCCCAATTCACCATCCTTTGCGGGAAAGGAGGGATGGCGCAGCGTCGGCCATGGGGCATTATTCCCCTAAGCGGAATGTCGGCTTCCCAGCAACAGGCAACGTTCCGCTACTCCCTACCTCCGTTCAGCCTGAGCGAAGTCGAAGGCCACGGGATAGCGCTCGCGGCATAGGTTCGGGGCGTGCACTTCGACTTCGCTCAGTGCGAACGGCGCGAGCGGAGGTTGAGGAACGTCGCGGACGGCGTGGGAGCGCCTCACAACAACGCGTTCACCGCCTCCATGAAGCGCATCAGGCTGATCGGCTTGGACACGTAGGAATCCGCCCCCGCCGCGCGGATTCGGTCTTCGTCGTCGCGACCTGCATAGGCGGTCACCGCCATCACCGGAATCCGCCGCAGTTCCTCGTCCGCCTTCAGCTCCAGGATCAGTTCATAGCCGGTCACATGCGGCATCTGGATGTCCATGATGATGAGGTCGGGCTGGACCTCGCGCGCACGCGCCACCGCTTCGCGCCCGTCGCGCACCGGCTCGGCGATGAAGCCGTGCACGCGCAGCAGGTCGCAGAAGAGTTTCAGATTGAGTTCGTTGTCCTCGACAACGAGCACCTTTCTTGTCACGCGGTCTCCACCATTACGACGGACACGATAGGCAATGCCCGGACCGGATACAATCGAAGCCGATATGGCCCTGGCGCTGCAGGCGCTCATATGGACGCTGCAAAGCCCGTCGCGTGCCGAGCGGCTGCTCGCGCTGACCGGCCTGTCGGTCGAGGAACTGCGCGGCGGGGCGGGCGAGCCCGGCGTGCTGGCCGCGATCCTGTCGTTCCTGGAGGGACATGAGGCCGACCTGATCGAATGCGCCGATTCGCTAGGCGTCCGCCCCGAGGCGCTGGTCGCCGCGCGCCGGGTGCTGGAGGCCGCATGAAGCCGCTGCTGATCTGCGACTGCGACGAGGTGCTCGTCCATATGGTCCGCCATTTCCGCGACTGGCTGGACGAGGCGCATGACATGGACTTCGCGCTCGACCGGCATGATTTCTTCGGATCGCTGACCCGGCGGAGCGGCGGCCCCGCGCCCACCCAGGAAGAGGCCTGGGACCTGCTGCACGGTTTCTTCCCCGGCCAGATGGATCGCCAGACGCTGGTACCCCACGCCGCCGAGGCGCTGGCGGCACTGGCGGCCCGTGCCGATATCGTGGTCCTGACCAACCTGATCGAGGAATGCCGCACGCCCCGCATCGAGCAGCTGGCGCGATTCGGCATCCATCACCGGGTCCAGTGCAATTCGGGGCCGAAGGGCGCGCCGGTCGCAAAGCTGGTCGCCGATCACGGCAACCCTGTCACCGTCTTCGTCGACGACCTGGCCCAGCATCACGCCTCGGTCGCTACCCACGCGCCGCAGGTCCACCGGCTGCACATGGTTTCGGAGCCCGAAATGGCCCCGCATATCGCCCCCGCGCCCGAGGCCCATGCCCGGATCGACGACTGGCGCGAGGCGGAAGCCTGGATCGTCGCGCGTTTCGACGAAGGCCAGCCCGCCCCGAACCGACCGGGCGCTTGACCTGAACGGGGCCGGCGCGCCATGTCTGGCCCCATGACCACGCATATCGATCGCGCGCTCGAGCAGCTCGGCCTCACCCTGCCGGAGGCTGCCGCCCCCGTCGCCGCCTATGTCCCCGTCGTCGAGGCGGGCGGGCTTCTCCACATTTCGGGCCAGCTGCCCTTTATCGACGGCCAGCTCGTCACCGGACGGCTGGGCGACGGCGTCTCGCTGGAGGACGGGCAGAAGGCGGCGCAGGCGTGCGGCCTGATGCTGGTCGCGCAGATCAAGAAATATATCGGCGACCTGTCCCGCGTGAAGCGGATCGTGAAGCTGGGCGTGTTCGTCAATTCGACCGCCGACTTCACCGACCAGCCCAAGGTCGCCAATGGCGCGTCGGAGCTGATGGTGTCGCTGTTCGGCGATGCCGGGCGCCATGCGCGCTCGGCGGTCGGCGTGCCGGTGCTGCCGCTGGGGGCTGCGGTCGAAGTGGATGCGATCGTCGAGCTGGCGTAACTGGGAAAGTCCGTGAGTACGTAGCTCGCGGCCCTGCCCTCCCCCATCCCCTCCCGCCTGCGGGAGGGGCGTGTTGTTTGGCTGGTGGTGGAATTCCTCGTTAACTTCTAGCCGCTCCCCTCCCGCAAGCGGGAGGGGATGGGGGAGGGAAAGCCACAAGCGAACACCTCGCAAACCGCTCCCCCCCTTGTCCCACCCTGCCCCGCACCGCATATCCCACCGCGATGACCACCGCCGTCGCGCGTATCCTGTCCGGCATCGCCGCCCTGTCCCCCGATCAGTGGGACGCTTGTGCGGGCACGGCCAATCCGTTCGTCTCCCATGCCTTCCTGACCGCGCTGGAGACATCGCACAGCGTCGGCGGCCGGTCCGGCTGGACACCCGCCCCCATCGTCATCGACGGCCCCGACGGACAGCCCGCCGCGATCGCGCCTGCGTATCTGAAGGCGCACAGCCAGGGCGAATATGTCTTCGACCATGGCTGGGCCGACGCCTGGGAGCGCGCCGGGGGACGCTATTACCCCAAGCTCCAGATCGCCGCGCCCTTCTCGCCGGTCCCAGGTCCCCGGCTGCTGCTGCGCGACCCCGCGCTCGCCCCCGCGCTGATCGCGGCGATCGAGGCGGTGACCGACCAGAACGAACTGTCCTCCGCGCATGTCACCTTCGTCGCGCCCGACCAGCTGCCCTATTTCGAGGCGGCGGGCTGGCTGATCCGCGAGGGGGTGCAGTTCCACTGGCGCAATGACGGCTATCGCAGCTTCGACGACTTCCTCGACGCGCTCGCCAGCCGCAAGCGCAAGGCGATCCGCAAGGAGCGCACCGCCGCCGTCGAAGGGCTGACCATCCGCCACCTGAGCGGCGACCAGATTGGCCCCGAGCATTGGGATGCCTTCTGGGTCTTTTATCAGGATACGGGCAGCCGCAAATGGGGCCAGCCCTATCTGACCCGTGCCGCCTTCGACCGGATCGGCGAGCAACTGGGCGACAAGGTGCTGCTGATCCTGGCGATGCGCGACGGGGTGCCGATCGCGGGCGCGCTCAACCTGATCGGCGAGGATACGCTCTACGGTCGCTATTGGGGCGCGACCGAGGAGGTGCCCTTCCTCCATTTCGAGCTATGCTATTACCAGGCGATCGACGCGGCCATCGCGCGCGGGCTGACGACGGTGGAAGCGGGGGCGCAGGGCGAGCACAAGCTGGCGCGGGGTTACGTCCCCGTGCCGACATTCTCGGCGCATTACATCCCGCACCCCGCCTTCCGCCGCGCCGTCGCCGAGTTCGTGGACCGCGAGCGTCAGGCGATCGAGGCGGAAAGCGAATATCTGGGCGAACTCACCCCGTTCCGGCGGGGGTAATCAAGGCGAAAGCCCCCCTTTAAGGGTAGGGGAGCCTCTCATGTCATACTGCCTTAATTATCGTCCTTGTCGGGGGTCGCCTTGCGACGCGCGGGTGCCCGCTTATCCTCATCGGGCGACGGACGGCTGAGCAGTTCATAGGCCGCCGGGTCGATGATCGGGCGGCGATCGTCGATCCGGTAGAGAACGCTGTCGCCTTCGCGCCAGATCGGCGTCAGCCCGCGGGTCAGCGCCTCGTCATAGCGTGGCGCATGGACCAGCCAGACATAGTCGAACGCGTCGCGCGGCATCAGCTTCAGCGCGGTTTCGACCGGACGCCACCATTGCCCGCGACAGCGCCGCTGGGTCACGATCTCCGACGGGTCATGCGCGAACCGCTTGGCGGGGGCATAGCGCACGGTCAGCAACTGCCCGCCCGCCATCGACCATTGGTCGTTGGCGTAAGCGAGCTTCCTCTCCAGCGCGAGGCCCGCGACATGCTCCAGCCGGCTGGAGGGCCAGACATCGGCGCAATATTGACGGCCGACGAAGGTCAGCAACCGTGCGCGCGGCGGCACATGATCGAGCGCGGTCAGCACCCGGTCATAATCGTTGCTGTACATTACATAGCTGATCGTGGTCGCGCCGATCCGCACGACGAAGAACAGCAGCCCCACGATCGCCAGCGTCGAGGCCCCGCGCAGCGACAGCCCGCGTCGGGGGCGCAGCGCGATCAGCGCGATGGCCAGCACATAGGGGGCCAGCCGCATATCGGCATAGGCCGATCCGAAGACGACGCGCGGCAGCAGCAGATAGACGACGAACAGGAAGGCCGCCGACAGCACCAGGTTGCGCGAATATTCGACCCGCTCGTCGCGCACGCCCTTGAGCAGGACGAGGAACAGCACCGTGACCGAGGCGAGGTCGAACGCCATCCAGCGATCGCGCAGCACCATCGTGATCCAGTTGATCTTCCAGCGCCAGTTGAACCAGTCGCCGGTCTTGCCGGTCACGTCCGCGCCCGAACGCCACAGCACCATCAGCACCATGGGCAGCGCCAGCGGGATACAGCCCAGCCCGGCATGGAAGGCCGACTCGGCCCAGCCCCGCACCCCGCGCGCGCCCTTGGCCCGGCGGATGTCGTGCTGGCGAATCAGCTCTGCCGAGAAGGCCAGCACGCCCAGCACGCCCCAGCCGAAGGTGTGTGCCACCCAAAGCAGGCAGGACAGCGGCACGAAGATGATGGCGCGCAACCGCACCGCGCCCAGCCGCCCCATGCGCAGCCACAGGCCGAACAGGTTCAGCGCCAGCGCCATCGCCAGCGCGAAGTTCACGAAGCCGAACTGGAACGGATAGCTATAGGCCAGCGGCAGCGCGAACAGCGCGGTGGCCGGAATGCGCCCCTGCACCTCGCGCGCGATCCACAACAGGCCGGTGACGGTCAGCACCGGAATGGCGATGACGATCAGCTTGACCGCCAGCTCCAGCCCGAAGATCGGCGCGAGCGGTTCGACCAGCAGGTCGATGCCCAGATTGCCGATCATCTGCCATTCGAAGCGATACCAATGCGCCAGCCAGGGCTGGTTCGCATATTCCAGCTGGACGCGATACCGCCCCATATGCCCCGGCAGGTCGACCAGCGGCGGCACGGCGGGCCAGAGCAGCGGCACGGCGGCGAGCAGCGCCATCGCCGCCACGAACCACCGCGTCTGCCACCAGTTGAGCTTTCCCCCATTCATGCCGGTCGGCCTAGCGGATGGAAGGGGGCTTGGACAAGACGAACGCGATGGACGGCGGGTCCGGCGGCGTATCAACCGTTCCTCAATCGATCGGCCCTATCGACAGGGCATGGACGCTCGCCCCGCCTCTCCCCTGCTTCTGCCCGCCCCCATCATCTGGGTGTTCGGCAGCCTGATCGTCCTGATGCTCTTCATCCTCGACGTCAAAAGCGCGCATCACGGCATGATCGGCCTGTCGGAAATGTGGGGCCGAGATTTCGCCAATGTCTGGACGGGTGGCACGCTGGCGTTGAACGGCCAGCTCGACATCCTTTACGATATCGAACGCTATCGGGGCGCCGAACATGCCCTATATGGGACGATCGGCAGCCACAATTATTCCTATCCGCCGATCGCGCTGTTCCTCGACATTCCCTTCGCGCTATTGCCCTATCACGCGGCGCTGCTGCTGTGGCTGGCCGGGACCGGAGCGCTTTTCGCGCTGGCGGCGCGGCCCTGGCTGCCCGAGGGCGGGATGCGCTGGCTGCTGTTGCTGACCCCGGCGGCGCTGATGAACATCTGGGCCGGACATTTCGGGTTCCTGATCGGCGCGCTGTTTCTGGCGGGCTGGCACTGGCTGCCGGAGCGGCCGCGCCGGGCGGGGGTCTGTTTCGGGCTGATGGCGCTCAAGCCGCATGTCGCGGTGCTGGTGCCGATCATCCTGTTGCTGCGCGGCGACTGGCGCACCGTGGCGACGGCGGCGCTGACGGTCGGGTTGCTGGTCCTCTTCAGCACGCTCGCCTTCGGTCCCGATCTGTGGACGCGGTATCTGACCGTCACCTCGGGCGTGCAGGCGCGGATGATCGATCCGGGGCAGGAATTTTACGGGCTTATGGCGACGTCGCTCGCCAGCGCGCTGCTGCGCCAGCATGTGCCCGCCGCCATCGCCTATGGGCTCCAGGGTATGGCGATGGTCGGGATCGCCATCGGCGTGACGATCGCGACGGTGCGTGGAGCACCACCCGCCGCACTGGCGCTGCTGGCCGCGACGGGAACGTTCGTGCTGCTCCCCTATGCGTTCAACTATGACCTGACGGTCGTCATGCTGGCGGCACTGGTCGCCTATGGCCGTCCCGATGCCTCGCCCATGGAAAAGGCGGTCGCACTGACCGCCTTCCTGACCCCGCAATGGGGGATGGTGGCCAGTGCGATCGGCGTCCCCCTGACGCCGATCGCACTGATCGCACTCTTTGCCGTCGAACTGCGACGGCAGATCAGTCGCGGTCGCGACGTCCCAGCAGGCGCAGGCGCAGTGCGTTCAGCTTGATGAAGCCCGCTGCGTCGCGCTGGTCATAGGCGCCCTGATCGTCCTCGAAGGTGACGACCTTTTCCGAATAGAGCGAATAGGGCGACTTGCGGCCGGTGACGATCGCCTGGCCCTTGTACAGCTTCAGGCGGACGGTGCCGGTCACCTTCTCCTGGCTGTAATTGACGGCGGCCTGCAGCATCTCGCGCTCCGGCGAGAACCAGAAGCCGTTATAGACCAGCTCGGCATAACGCGGCGCCAGCTCGTCCTTCAGGTGCGCGGCACCCCGGTCGAGCGTGATCTGCTCGATGCCGCGATGCGCCAGCGCATAGATGGTGCCGCCCGGCGTCTCGTACATGCCGCGGCTCTTCATGCCGACGAAGCGGTTCTCGACCAGGTCGAGGCGGCCGATGCCGTGCTTGCGGCCCAGCTCGTTCAGCTTGGTCAGCAGCGTCGCGGGCGAGCATGCCTCGCCGTTCAGCGCGACGCCGTCGCCCCGCTCGAAATCGATGGTGATCGTCTCGGGCTGGTCGGGCGCGTCTTCCGGGTTGACGGTGCGCGAATAGACGTAATCCGGCACCTCATCCCACGGATTCTCCAGCACCTTGCCCTCGGACGAGGTGTGCAGCAGGTTCGCGTCGGTCGAGAAGGGCGCCTCGCCGCGCTTGTCCTTCGACACCGGGATCTGGTGCGCCTCGGCGAATTCGATCAGCTTGGTGCGGCTGGTCAGGTCCCATTCGCGCCACGGCGCGATGACCTTGATGTCGGGGTTCAGCGCATAATAGCCCAGCTCGAAACGGACCTGGTCGTTGCCCTTGCCGGTCGCGCCGTGGCTGACCGCGTCGGCGTTCACCATCTTGGCGATCTCGATCTGGCGCTTGGCGATCAGCGGCCGCGCGATCGAGGTGCCCAGCAGATACGTGCCCTCGTACAGCGCATTGGCGCGCATCATCGGGAAGACGTAATCCTTGACGAACTCCTCGCGCAGGTCGTCGATGAAGATATGTTCGGGCTTCACGCCCGCCATCTCGGCCTTCTTGCGCGCGGGCTCCAGCTCTTCGCCCTGGCCCAGATCGGCGGTGAAGGTCACGACCTCGCAGTTGTAATGCTGCTGCAACCACTTGAGGATGACGCTGGTGTCGAGGCCGCCCGAATAGGCGAGGACGACGCGCTTGATATCTTCGCTCATGGCAAAGTCCTTCGAAGAGGGGATGGATTTGCCCCGCGCCCTATGCGCTGTCGCGCCCCCACGCAACCTTCGCTTGGGTTCGTTCATTGCGGCGACAGCCAAAGGCCGTCAGGAGCGGCCGGGATGATCCGTTCAGGAGTTTGCCGCATGACCCGTTTCCTCGTCGCCGGCCTGATTGCCACGACGCTGTCCGTCCCCGCCCTGGCGCAGGACACCCGCGCGTCGGCCGCCGCGAAATTCTCGCGCGAGTTCAAGGCGCGCGACACCAACCACGACGGCGTGCTGACCAAGGCCGAGGTCAAGGCCGCGATCATGAAGATGGGCAATGGCAAGAAGCAGATCGACGCGGTCCATGCCCAGCGGCTGACCGACCTGTGGTTCGACAAGGCAGACGCCAACAAGGACGGCAAGGTGACCGAGGCCGAAGCCCAGGCGCTGCTGTCGCGCACCTTCGACGAATATGAGGCGGCCAAGGCGGCGCAGGCGCAGGCGGCGGGTCCGAAGGGGCGGTAGAGCATGATGACATGGGATCGAACCGAGCCTAGCCCCTCCCCTTCAGGGGAGGGGTTGGGGTGGGGCTTCGCCACAGGTCCGGTGTTTGCGGAAACGCCCCACCCCCGGCCCCTCCCCTGAAGGGGAGGGGTGGATCAAGCCGATCTCATCATGCGCTATGGGACGGCGCGCCTCCCCTATACTCCGACCCTTCCTCCACCGCCGTTCAGCCTGAGCGAAGTCGAAGGCCACGCCCCACCCTATCGGCGAGCGAGTCCCGTGCACTTCGACTTCGCTCAGTGCGAACGGAGGTTGGGTTTCATCTCCCGCTGAACGCAGGTCGGGAATTCCTCCCTCCCCACACGCAAAAAAGGCCCGGTGCGTTGCCGCACCGGGCTTAGGTCGTCCGCAGGAGGAACGTCGTGGGGTGCGGGGGTTCTGCGTGCCCCCGCTCCCGATCAGTTATAGGCGCGCTCGCCGTGCTCGCCGAGGTCGAGGCCTTCCTGCTCGACTTCCTTCGAGACGCGCAGGCCGGTGATCGCCTTGGCGACATACATGGCGATGACGGTGCCGATGGTGGCCCAGACGATGGTCGTGGCGACCGCGCCGAGCTGGACCAGCAGCTTCTGGCCCATGGCGTAATCCGCCGCACCCGGCCCGCCCAGCGAGGGGGCATAGACCACCGCCGTGCCGATCGCGCCGATCATGCCGCCGATGCCATGGACACCGAAGGCGTCGAGCGCATCGTCATAGCCGAGCTTGGGCTTGAGGACCGAGACCGCATAGAAGCAGACCACGCTGGCGATGGCGCCCAGCACGATCGCGCCGAACGGACCCGAATTGCCCGCCGCCGGGGTGACCGCGACCAGACCCGCGACGATGCCCGAGCAGAAGCCCAGCGCCGAACCCTTGTGCCCCGCCAGACGCTCGGCGAGCATCCAGAACAGACCGCCCGAGGCCGTCGCGACGAAGGTGTTGATCATCGCCAGACCCGCCGAGCCATTGGCCTCCAGCGCCGAACCCGCATTGAACCCGAACCAGCCGACCCACAGCAGGCCCGTGCCGACCCCGGTCAGCGTCAGCGAGTGCGGCGGCATCGGCGTGGTCGGATAACCCATGCGCTTGCCCAGGATCAGCGAGGCGACCAGCGCCGAGACCCCGGCGTTGATATGCACCACGGTGCCCCCTGCGAAGTCGAGCGCGCCCGCCTTGAAGAACAGGCCCGAGGACGCCCACACCATATGTGCGATCGGGAAGTAGACGATGGTCAGCCAGACGGCGACGAAGGCCATCACGGCCGAAAACTTCATCCGCTCGACCACCGATCCCAGTACCAGCGCGGCGGTGATCGCGGCGAAGGTCATCTGGAAACAGATGAAGACATATTCGGGGATTTCGACGCCTGCGGTGAAGGTCGCCGCCTGGCTGGCGGGCGTGACGCCCTTCAGGAAGGCCTTGCCCAGCCCGGCGATGAAGTTGGACGCGCCCCCCGACACGTCCGGCCCGAAGGCCAGGCTATAGCCGTACATCACCCAGATCAGCATCGCGAGGCACGCGGCCGCGCCGATCTGCGTCATGGTGGACAGCATGTTCTTCGCGCGGGTCAGACCGCCATAGAACAGCGCAAGGCCCGGCAGGATCATCATCATGACCAGCACGGTCGAGGTGAGCATCCAGGCGGTGTCGCCCTTGTTCACCGTCGCGGCGGGCGCGGCGGTGGCGGGCGACTGGAGCGCGGCGGCGTCCTGCGCCCAGGCGGGCAGCGCGGCGAACAGAGTCAGGCCGAGGCCCGCCGCACCGCTCGCGAGTTTGGTGACATGCTTCATCGAAATCCCCCCTTGCTCAGAGCGCCGATTCGTCGGTTTCGCCGGTGCGGATGCGCACGGCCTGGCCGACATCGAGCATGAAGATCTTGCCGTCACCGATCGCGCCGGTGTTGGCGGCGGCCTGAATCGATTCGACGACGCGGTCGGCAATCTCGGACGCGCAGACGACCTCGATCTTGATCTTGGGCACCATGTTGGTGCTGTATTCGGCCCCGCGATAGATTTCGGTCTGGCCCTTCTGCCGCCCGAACCCCTTCACCTCGGTCACCGTCATGCCCGCCACGCCCAAGGTGGTCAGCGCCTCGCGCACCTCGTCGAGCTTGAACGGCTTGATGATAGCGATGATCAGCTTCACCTGCGCCCCCTTTGATTACCCGAGGGACCACCCCGCAAGGGGCGTGCCAGTTTACGTTTTTGTTACTTTTACGGGATCGGTATGGTGCGGTGCGGTAGGAATGGCGCACCGACCTGCATCAATTTTTAGGCATTCGGTCTGATCTGCCCGATTTTTGGGCATTCAATCCTCCCCTGCAAGGGGAGGTGGCAGCACCCAGTGCTGACGGAGGGGGACTTCCCCAAAGGACAGCCCTCGCGGCACGCCCCCTCCACCACCGCTTCGCGGCGGTCCCCCTCCCCTTACAGGGGAGGACTTTAAGTTACGCCGCCAGCGCCGTCCCGCCGACGGTCAGCCCCTCGACCAGCAGCGTCGGCTGGCCGACGCCGGCGGGTACGCTCTGCCCGCCCTTGCCGCAGACGCCGACGCCCTCGTCCAGCGCAAAGTCGTTGCCGATGCCCTTCACCCGGGTCAGCACGCTCGGCCCGTCACCGATCAGCGTCGCGCCCTTGATCGGCGCGCCCAGCTTGCCGTTCTCGATCCGGTACGCCTCGGTGCAGGAGAAGACGAACTTGCCCGACACGATATCGACCTGCCCGCCGCCGAACGACTTGGCGAAGATGCCGTTCTTGACGCGCGACAACAGCTCGGCGGGATCGTCCTGCCCGCCCTTCATGAAGGTGTTGGTCATGCGCGGCATCGGCGCATGGGCGAAGCTCTCGCGCCGGCCATTGCCGGTCGGCGCGACGCCCATCAGCCGGGCGTTGAGCCGGTCCTGCATATAGCCCTTGAGGATACCGTCCTCGATCAGCACGACCTCGCGCGTCGGCGTGCCCTCGTCATCGATCGACAGCGAGCCGCGCCGGTCGGCGAGGCTCCCGTCATCGACCACGGTGACGCCGGGCGCGGCGACCCGCTCGCCGATGCGGCCCGAAAAGGCCGAGGTGCCCTTGCGGTTGAAATCACCCTCCAACCCGTGCCCGATCGCCTCGTGCAGCAGCACGCCGGGCCAGCCCGGCCCGAGCAGCACGGTCATCTCGCCCGCAGGCGCGGCGACCGAGTCGAGATTGACCAGCGCCTGCGCCAACGCGACGTCGATGCCGCGCTCCCATGTCTCGCGCGCGACCAGCCGGTCGTACAGGTAACGCCCGCCAATGCCGAAGCTGCCCGTCTCGCGCCGCCCATTCTGCTCGACGACGACCGATATGTTCAGCCGCACGAGCGGGCGGACATCGGTGGCGACGAAGCCGTCGGCGCGGACGATCTCGACCACGCTCCAGCTGCCAGACAGGCCGACCGACACCTGCACGACGCGCGGGTCACGCGCGCGGGCGGCGGCGTCGATCGTCTGGCAGAGCGACACCTTATCCGCGAACGGGATCAGATCGAGCGGATCGGTCGCGGTGTAGAGGTGTCGGTTGGTCCCCTGCGGCGGAGGCGCGGCGGCACCCTTCGCCGGGTCGATCAGCGCCATGGTCTGTGCGGCGCGCTGGATCGCGGCCTCGGACAGCTCGTTGGCGTGGGCAAAGGCGGTCATCTCGCCCGACACCGCGCGCAGGCCGAAGCCGGAGTGCGTGTCGTAGCTGGCCGTCTTCAGCCGCCCGTCGTCGAAGCCGAATGCCTCGGACCGCTTATATTGCAGATAGAGTTCGCCATCGTCCGCCCGCGACAGGGCGTTGGCGGTGAGGCGCAACGCCGCGTCCGGGTCCAGCGTGTCGCGATACAGGAACGAGCGGGGGTCGGTGGCGGTCATCTTGGGGATATAGGATGCCCGGCCGAGGTTTGAAACTCCAAGCCGCGCTACCCCTTCTTCTCCCCTCCCGCAGGCGGGGTTCCCTCTTCTTGAGCCCCTCCCGCAGGCGGGAGGGGTTTGGGGAGGGCACGGAGTCTCACCGAGACCAACGCCCGTGGCTTTCCCTCCCCCATCCCCTCCCGCTTGCGGGAGGGGCGCGAGTCTCATTCGCGTTGGGGTTTAGCGCCCGGCGCCATCCCCATGATCGGGAAGCTGCGCCTGATCCGCCCCATCCGCCGGACCGCCGATCAGCACGAAACGGCGATCGCAGTAGCCGCAATCGACATAGCCGGTCTCGTCGATCTGCAACCACACGCGCGGATGGCCGAGGGCAGCGCCGCCGGGAATGTCGGTGGCACCGTCGCAAGCGACGCGGGTCTGGGTGACGCGGGTGGTTTCGGGCGGCGGCAACATAGGCTCGCGCGATAGCAAGGCGTGGCCTCGCGTGCAATTACCCAAAGAGCGGCAAAACCGGCTTGGCCTGTCCCGCGCACGGGCCTATCGCTACGCCCATGACCGCCAGCACAGAAGCCGCCATTTCGATCCAGGGCATCGCCAAGACCTATCAGGGCGGCAAGCGCGCGCTCGACGGGGTCAGCTTCGACGTGCCGAGGGGCCAGATCTTCGGGCTGCTGGGGCCGAACGGCGCAGGGAAATCGACGCTCATCAACATCCTGGCCGGGCTGGTGATGAAGACCGAAGGATCGGCGTCGATCTGGGGCTTCGACATCGACCAGCATCCGCGCAACGCCAAGGCCTCGATCGGCATCGTCAACCAGGAGATCCTGTTCGACCCCTTCTTCACGCCGCTGGAGACGCTGGAAATCCAGGGCGGGCTGTACGGCGTGCCCAAGGCGCAGCGCCGCTCGATGGAATTGCTGCGCGCCGTCCATCTGGAGGACAAGGCGAACGCCTATTCGCGCACCCTGTCGGGCGGCATGAAGCGCCGCCTGATGGTCGCCAAGGCGATGGTCCATTCGCCGCCCGTGCTGGTGCTCGACGAACCGACGGCAGGCGTGGATATCGAGCTTCGCCAGCAGCTCTGGGCCTATGTTCGCTCGCTCAACGATCAGGGCGTGACGGTGGTGCTGACCACCCACTATCTGGAGGAGGCCGAGGAGCTGTGCGACCGGATCGCGATCATCAACCATGGTCGCCTGGTCGCCAACGAACCGACCCGCGAACTGGTCGGCAAGGCGCAGGAAAAGATCGTCGCGGTGACGGTGGACCGCGACGTGGCCGCGGTGCCCGACCATACCAGCTTCGGCAAGATCGTCCTGAAGGGCAGCCGCACGCTGGAAATCACCTATGCCAAGGACAAGGTGAATGCGGGCCAGGTGCTCGCGGCGGTGCAGGCGGACGGGTATGGTATCGTCGACGTCTCGACCAAGGAAGCCGATCTGGAAGACGTGTTCCTGTCGCTGACGCGGAGCGTGAGCGTCTGAGGATTACTCCTCCCCGGTACGGGGAGGTGGCAGCGCGAAGCGCTGACGGAGGGGGGCTTCCACAACGGACACCCCTTGAGGCGATCCCCCTCCACCATCCTGCGGATGGTCCCCCTCCCCGTGCCGGGGAGGAATTTGAAGCTCACCCCGCCCGCGCGAGGTCCGGGAAGCCCGCGCGGAAGCCCGCGACCTTGGGTTTGTCCCAGCGGACGATGTACGGATAGGTCGGGTTGCGGTCGTAGAAATCCTGATGCTCGGCCTCGGCCGGGAAGAAGCCGCCCTGCTCGATCCGGGTCGTGATCGGCTTGGCGAAGGCATGGGCGCGGGTCAGCTGGGCGATATAGTCGCGCGCGACCTTCGCCTGTTCGGGCGACTGGGCGAAGATCGCCGAGCGATAGCTGGGACCGCGATCGGGGCCTTGGCCACCGACCTGGGTCGGATCATGCGCGATCGCGAAATAGACGCGCAGCAGCGTGGCGTAGGAGACTTGGCGCGGGTCATAGGTGATGCGGATCGCCTCGGCATGGCCGGTCCGCTCGGTCGAGACGGCGGAATAGTTCGCATCCTCGCGGCGGCCGCCTGCATAGCCCGCCGTTACCGAACGCACGCCCTTCACCCGCTCGAACACCGCCTCCATGCCCCAGAAACAGCCGCCTGCGAGCACAGCCACCTGCGGGCGGGACGACGCGGGCACGTCGACCGCTGCCCTGGGTAAAGGCACCGCGCGTTCCGCGCTGGCGGGGAATGAGGACAGGGCGACCGCTCCGAATGCGGTCGCGGCCAGGGCGATGCAGAGGCTATTGCGCATCGCTGGGATATGGGGTGTTTTTGAGGTTCGGCTAGTGGCCAACGTCGGTGCGTGGGCTTCGACTTCGACGCGCTGCGTCGAAGTTTATCCTGAGCGGCTGGCTTGCCAGCCAGCCGAAGGGCTCAGCCTGAACGGCGGTGGTGCTATTAAGCCTTTCCCCACCTCCGTTCCGCCTGAGCGAAGTCGAAGGCCACGGGAATCATCCCGCCAAGAAGCCCCTTAGCGAACCGCCTCAACCGGCGCCGAACCGTAACGGCTGGGCGCTTCGGCGGGGTGGAGGACCACGAGACCCAGGGCTCCCAGCGCAAATCCGCCGGCGAACTGCCACACGAAACTGGACTTGAGGAGGGCACGCATCGTCACTTCACCTGTCTTAGCGGGTCACTCCCCGGTGGGGCGAGCGATCATCCGGGCGCCATCTGGTCGATCGGCGCCGTTCCGACAATGGCGTTTATAGAAACGCTGCATTAACGGCACGTGGACGTGTCGTTCATGCCACAGTTAAGCCTTATTGCTGCACCGCATATAGACCCATGAAAAAGCCAGCCAATCCGGCATCTTGGCCGGACTGACTGGCTTTCGCGACCGCTTGAGCGGCAAATTATTTCAGCGCGGCGCAGGCCGTCTGGATGCGGGTGCAGGCTTCCTTGAGCAGCGCGTCCGAGGTCGCATAGCTGATTCGCATCGCGGGCGAGAGGCCGAACGCTGCGCCCTGCACCGCCGCCACCTTCGCATCGTCGAGCAGATAGCCGACAAAGGCCTCGTCGCTGTCGATCAACCGGCCCGAGGGCGTCGACTTGCCGATCAGCGGCGCGAAAGACGGATAGACATAGAAGGCGCCCTCCGGCGTCGGGCAGGTCATGCCCTCGATCTCATTGAGCATCGCCACCACCATGTCACGCCGCGCCTGGAACGCCAGATTGCGCTCGGCGAGGAAGCTCTGGTCGCCGGTCAATGCCGCGGTCGCCGCCGCCTGCGCGATCGAACAGGGGTTGGAGGTCGACTGCGACTGGAGCTTGGCGATCGCCTTGATCAGCCAGGGCGCGCCGCCCGCATAGCCGATGCGCCAGCCGGTCATGGCATAGGCCTTGGAACAGCCGTTCACGGTCAGCGTGCGCTCGTAGAGTTCGGGGCAGACCTGCGCGATGGTGGCGAAGCGGAAGCCGTCATAGACGATATGCTCGTACATATCGTCGGCAAAGACCCAGACATGCGGATGGCGCAGGATCACCTCGCCCAGCGCCTTCAGTTCGTCGGCGGTATAGCCCGCGCCGGTCGGGTTGGACGGCGAGTTGAGGATGACCCACTTGGTCTTGGGCGTGATCGCCGCGTCGAGCGCCTCGGGGGTCAGCTTGTAGCCCTGTTCGGGTCCGGCCTTCACGATCACCGGCACGCCGCCCGCAAACTGGACGACGTCCGGGTAGCTGACCCAATAGGGCGCGGGGATCACCACTTCGTCCCCTGCGTCGATCGTCGCGACCATCGCGTTGAACAGGGTGTGCTTCCCGCCGACATTCACGCTGATCTGGTCGGCCTTGTAGGTCAGGCCGTTGTCGCGCGCGAACTTGGCCGCGATCGCCGCCTTCAGCTCGGGCGTGCCGTCGACGTTCGTGTACTTCGTCTTGCCGTCGCGGATCGCCTGGATCGCCGCCTCTTTCACGAAGTCCGGCGTGTCAAAGTCCGGCTCGCCTGCGCCCAGCCCGATCACGTCGACGCCAGCGCGCTTCAGCTCCATCACGCGGCTGGTGATGGCGAGCGTGGGGGACGGGCTGATACGGCCGAGCGCGGCGGAGGGCTGCATGAAACGGAACCTTTGCGTCAGGAGATTGCGCGTGGCCCTTAGACCGTCAGCAGCTCAATCCGCAACCATCTCCGCACGAAACAATCCGCGAAGCGCATTGCCAAGCAAGAATCCGTCTTGCAGGTCGGCGCGGGTGAGCGTGCCCTCGATCGCACGGCCAGCCTCGATCAGATGCGCACGAAGCACGCCGGGCAGCAGCCCGAGCGACAGCGGCGGCGTCACCAGCACATCGCCGCGCGGCACGAACAGCGAGGTATAGCTGCCCTCGGTCAACAGGCCGTCGGGCGTCTCGAACACCACTTCCCCGGCCCCCGCCGCCGCCCGCGCCGCATCGTAAAAGCCGCGCGCGCTGGTCTTGTGCCGCAGCCGCAGGTCAAGCGGCGAGACGGGCAGCGGCACGACCCGCACCGGCATGACGCCATCGAAGCGGGCGGGCGCAGGCCCGACCTCGACCACCAAAGCGCCGCTCCGCGCCAGCAACAGCCGAACGCGCCGGGCATCGCGCAGGCGGAAGGTCGCCGCCTGCAGTTCGTTGCGCGCATCATGCCGATTAAACGTGAAGCCCAGCGCGATGGCGCTCGCCTTCATCCGCGCCAGATGCGCCTCCAGATGCTGGATGCCCTCGAGCGGATCGAAGGCCATGGTCTCGATCAGGTCGAGGTCCGGCCACCCCCCGGCCAGGAACGCCGCCTTGGCCAGGCATTCGTCCCATTCGTCCGCCGCCACCGAGTCGGCGACGACGCCGGAGCCGATGCCCAGCGTCGCGCGGGTTTCGCCCTCGGGCCAGACCAGGGTGCGGATCGCGACGTTGAACATCGCGTCGCCATTCGCGTCCAGCCGCCCGATCGCGCCGGTATAGAGGCCGCGCGGCGAGTCCTCGATGTCGGCGATCGCCTGCATCGCGCGGATCTTGGGCGCGCCGGTGATCGAGCCGCAGGGAAAGAGCGCCGCCAGCACGTCCAGCGCGTCACGCCCCTCGGCCAGATCGGCGGTGACGGTCGACACCATCTGATGCACCGTCGGATAGGGTTCGACCGCGAACAGCTCGGGCACCGCGACGCTGCCCGCCCGCGCGACCCGCGACAGGTCGTTGCGCATCAGGTCGACGATCATCAGATTTTCGGCGCGCTGCTTGGGATCGTCGCGCAAGCCTTGCGCCGCGCGCGCATCGGCGGCGGGATCGTCCTCGCGCCGTGCGGTGCCCTTCATCGGCCGGGCGGTCAGCCTGCCCCCTTCGAGCGCAAAGAAGAGTTCGGGGGACAGCGACAGGATCGTCGCCTCGCCGGTCGCCACCACCGCGCCCCAGCCCGCCCGCGACCGGGCGCGCAGGCCCGCATACAGCGCCAGCGGATCGCCGAGCACGGGGGCGGTCGCACGGAAGGTCTGGTTCACCTGATACAGGTCGCCCGCCGCGATCAGCGCCTGGACGGCGGCGAACTGCTCGGCATGGCGCGCGGCGTCCAGTTCGGGCACCATCTCGCCGATCCAGCCCCCTGCGGGATCGGGAAGCAGCGACTCCGGCGTGACGGCCTCATATCCCTCGAACAGGCCGAACCAAAGAAGCGGACCGCCGATCGCGCGGGGCGGCACGCCGGACTCGAACGCCACGCCCGCCTCATAGGCCAGATAGCCGACCGCCTCGAGGCCCTTTGCCCGCGCCGTGCGCAAGGCGTCGAGTGCCGCCCGAACCTCCTCTACCCGGTGCGTGGTGACGATGCCGACCGGCCGCGCATAGAGACGCGCCGCCGCTCCCCCGTCACGGGCGTCGTCGAGCAGGACGAAAGGAGGAGGGGGACGCACCATGGAATGACGATCCATGCACGTCGCCTGCCCCCCCATGCAAGTATCGATTGGCCCGGGCCGTCCCAGCCCTTATCGCCGGGGTATGACCAGTGCTCCCCAGAACCCGCCGCTCCGGGCCGCGATCGTGCCCGTCACCCCGCTTCAGCAGAATTGTTCGATCGTGTGGTGCACCGCGACGATGAAGGCGGCGGTGGTCGATCCCGGCGGCGACCTGCCGCGTATCCATGACGCCATCGCCAAGACCGGGGTGACGGTCGAGAAGATCCTGCTGACCCATGGCCATATCGACCATGCGGGCGGCGCCAAGGAACTGGCCGACGCCTTGTCGGTGCCCGTCGAGGGGCCGCAGGAAGAGGATCGGTTCTGGCTCGCGCGGCTGGACGAGGATGGCCAGGCTTACGGCATCCCCGCCCAGGTGCTGGAGCCGACCCGCTGGCTGTCGGAGGGCGACACGGTGACGATCGGCGACCTGACCCTGGATGTGTACGAGACGCCGGGCCATACGCGCGGCCATGTGATCTTCCACCACGCGCCCTCGCATTTCGCGCTGGTCGGCGACGTGCTGTTCCAGGGATCGGTCGGGCGATCCGACCTGCCCGGCGGGGATCACGACACGCTGATCCGCTCGATCGTCGAAAAGCTGTGGCCGCTGGGGAACGAGACCGCGTTCATTCCGGGCCATGGCCAGCCCAGCACCTTCGGGCATGAGCGGCAGAGCAATGCGTTCGTCGCGGACCGGGTTCTGGGCCTGGGGTGAGGGTTTCGCGTGGGCTTCGACTTCGCTCAGCCTGAACGGATGTAGGGGCTGGGCCTAAACCCCAAACCCCGTTCAGCCTGAGCGAAGTCGAAGGCCAAGGGATTACCGCCGTTCCGCAGCACTCTCGCTGCGAATCGCCTTGAACTCGGACCCGGCGCGCCATTCCGGCCAATCCCGCCCATCGGCCAGGTCGCGCCCGATCCGGTACAGCAGCCCGACATCCGCCGCCGCCCCGCGCAGGTCCCAGTTCGCGTCCCACGCGTCGCAGGTCTGGTGGTAACAGCGCATATAGCCGTCCAGCCACTTCTGCCCCGCAGGCCGCCCGCCCGCGACCAGATCGGGCGCGCCGCTGATCGCCATCAGCAGCAGCGTCGGCACACCCCGCCGCGCGACGGAGAAGTGATCGGCGCGATAGAACAGCCCGCGCTCGGGCAGCGCCTCGGGCGTCACCGTACGGCCCTGCGCACCCGCCGCGGCCTTCAGCCGGTCCTCCAGGTCGTTCTGCCCGTCACCGACCAGCATCACGTCCCGCGCCGGTCCCGCCGTCTGGAGGATATCGAGCGTCAGGTTGGCGACCGTCTTGCCAAGCGGATAGACCGGCTTCACCGCATAGGTTTCCGACCCCAGCAGCCCGCGCTCCTCGCCGGTCCATAGCGCGAAGACCAGGCTGCGGTCGGTTGGCGGGGCCGCCTTGAACGCGCGCGCCAGTTCCAACACGCCCGCCACGCCCAGCGCATCGTCGTTTGCGCCGGGGCGGATCACCCGCCCCTGCGAATCCGGTGCGCCCTTGCCATAGGCGTCCCAATGCGCGCCGAACATCACCACCTCGTCGGGGTGCGTCTTGCCGGGCAGCCTGGCCAGCACGTTGCGGCTTTCGGCGCGGACGGTGGTGACGGGCAGGTCCGCGGAGAAGGTCTGCCCCTTCAATTCCACCGGCCGGAAGTCCGCACGCCTTGCGCGCGCCCGCTGCTGCGCCAGGTCCAGTCCGGCGGCGGCGAACAACTGGCTTGCCGACTCACCCGACAGCCAGCCCTGCAACAGGATGCGCGAGGTCGGGTCGCTGCGGACGATATCGTAATTCTCGCCCGCCGGCGCGGTCACCGTCGCCCAGCCATAGCCCGCGCCCGGCGTGTCATGGACGATCAGCGCGCCGATCGCGCCCTGCCGCGCGGCTTCCTCATATTTATAGGTCCAGCGGCCATAATAGGTCATGCGCCGGTCGCCGAACCTGCCCTTGGCATCGTCGCCCGCCACCGCCTCGAAATCGGGATCGTTGACCAGAAAGACGGCGATCTTGCCCTTCAGGTCGACGCCCTTGAAGTCGTCCCAGCCGCGCTCCGGCGCGTGGACGCCGTAACCGACAAAGACCATCGGCGCGTCCTTGATCGCCACCCGGTCGACCGGCCGCACGGTCGAGACATAGACGCCCTGCCCCTGAACCAGCGGCATGGCCCCGGCGCGCATCGTCCCCTGACCGATCTGGGTACGGATCAGCGGCACGGGTTGCGTCCACTGGCCATCGGGCCCGCCGGGTTGCAGGCCCATCGCCCGGAATTGCGCGACCAGCCAGTCGACGGTCTTTGTTTCTCCCGCCGTGCCCGGCGCTCGCCCCTCGAACGCGTCCGAGGCGAGCGTCTTCACATCGTCGGACAGCCGCTGTGGCGAGATGGGATCGGGGGCGGCACCGGTCAGCGTGACGGCGGCCAGAGCGATCAGGGGAAAACGAATCATCGCTGCTCAACCTTATAGACGGTGACCCCGGTCACGGGGGTGGTGTTGGCGGTATAGACGATGCCGATCGCCCACCCGGCCAACAAGGCCAGGATCGCCCAGGTTCCGATCGCACCGCCCGCGCGGCCGATATTGGGCGCGGGCCGCATCATGCCCCAGCCATGGCCGATCCGCGCCAGGATGAACGCCCCACCCAGTACCCACAGCCAGAAGGCCGAGCCGCCCGCCAGCTCGATCAACCCCATCAGGATCAGGACGAAGGGCGCATATTCGACGAAATTGGCCTGGGCGCGCATGCCGCCTGCGAGTCGCGAATCGCCGCCATCGCCCAGCAGGATCTTGCCGCGCACCCGCCCGACGACGATTCGCAGGGCGAGCCATAGATTGACCAGCGCGGCCGCCGCCGCGATGCTGAGCGTGACGGGCAGGATCATAAGCGGCGCATTCTCCGGGATTTGGACCAAGAAGCGGAGTGCCATTCCCCAGCCCGGCTTGCAACATCGGCAAAACTCGCTATAGGCGCGGGGCTTCGCGATGCGTCCGGCTGGGTGCTCACGCGGCCGGGTCCTCGATCCGGGCGCGCAATGGGTGCTGATCGTGGCGTATTCCACCCATTGTTCGATTGATAAGGTGCCGCAATGGCCGTCCCCAAGAGAAAGACTTCGCCCTCCAAGCGCGGCATGCGCCGTGGCCACGACTCGCTGACGGTCGCGGCGTTCCAGGAATGCCCGAACTGCGGCGAACTGAAGCGTCCGCACAATCTGTGCACCGCCTGCGGCCATTATAACGGCCGTGAGGTCGTGTCGGTCGAGGGCTGATCCCTCTACCTGACCTGACTGACCGTTAGAGGAACGCATGGCCGATAACGCCTGGATCGCCGTCGATGCGATGGGCGGCGACGACGGGCTGGCCGTGATGCTGGCCGGTGTCGCCAGGGCGCGTCGTCGCTTCGAGGGCATGCGCTTCTTCCTGGTCGGGGACGAGGCACAGATTGCGGAGGGGCTGAAGGTCCATCCCAACCTGTCCGCCGCGTCCGAGATCATCCACGCGCCCGAGATCGTCGGTTCGAGCGAAAAGCCGAGCCAGGCGATCCGGCGTGCGCGTGTGACGTCGATGGGTATCGCCATCGATCTGGTGAAGCAGCGTCGCGCTGCCGCCATGGTGTCGTCGGGCAATACCGGTGCGCTGATGGCGATGGCCAAGCTGTCGCTGCGCACCCTGCCCGGCATCGACCGACCCGCCCTTGCCGCGCCGCTGCCGACGCTGGGCGACAATGACGTCGTCATGCTCGACCTCGGCGCCAATACCGAGTGCGATGCCCGGAACCTCGTCCAGTTCGCGGTGATGGGCGCGGCCTATGCCCGCATCCTGCTGGAACTCGACAATCCACGCGTCGCGCTGCTGAATATCGGGTCCGAGGATCAGAAGGGCACCGACGAGATTCGCGATGCTGCGGCCGTGCTGCGCGGCCAGAATCACCTGCCGCTAAACTTCACCGGCTTCATCGAGGGCAACCAGCTGGCCCGCGGCGAGGTCGATGTCATCGTTTGCGACGGCTTCGCGGGCAATATCGCGCTCAAGACCGCCGAGGGCACCGCCCGCTTCGTCGGCGACCTGTTGAAGCGCGCCTTCCGCTCGTCGGCGCGGTCGAAGCTCGGCTTCCTGATCTCGCGACCCGCCACGCAGTTGCTGCGCGATCACCTGGACCCCAACAACCATAATGGCGCGGTCTTCCTGGGCCTGAACGGCGTGGTCGTGAAGAGCCATGGCAGCGCCAACGAACTGGGCGTGGCCACCGCGATCGGCAATGCGGCCAAGATGGTGCGCGCCGACCTGACCCGGCGTATTGCCGAGGATCTCCTGAACTTCGAGGACGCCGCATGATTCGTTCGATCGTCACGGGTACGGGGTCGGCACTTCCAACCCGGCGGGTGTCGAACGAAGAACTGGCGCAAGAGGTCGACACGTCTGACGAGTGGATCGTCGAGCGGACCGGCATCCGCTTCCGCCACATCGCTGGGCCCGAGGAAACGACGGCGACGCTGGCCGCCGACGCCGCCAAGGCCGCGATCGCCGCCGCTGGTCTGTCGGCGCAGGACATCGACCTGATCGTGCTGGCCACCGCCACCCCGGACCAGACTTTCCCGGCGACCGCCACCAAGGTCCAGGCGATGCTGGGCATCAACGACTGTGTCGCGTTCGACGTGGCCGCCGTCTGCTCGGGCTTCCTCTATGCCGTGCAGGTCGCCGATGCGATGCTGCGTTCGGGCGTGCAGCGCCGCGCGCTGGTGATCGGCGCGGAAACCTTCAGCCGCATCCTCGACTGGGAAGATCGCACCACCTGCGTCCTGTTCGGCGACGGTGCGGGCGCGATGGTGCTCGAAGCGCGCGAGAGCGACGATGAAGGCGGTCGCGGCATCCTGGCGACCAAGTTGCATGCCGATGGCCGCCATAACGGCCTGCTCTATGTCGATGGCGGCCCGTCGACCACCGGCACCGTCGGCAAGCTGCGGATGAAGGGGCGCGAGGTGTTCCGCCACGCCGTCGTCAACCTGGCGCAGGTGATGGAGGAATCGCTGGGTCTGGCGGGCCTGACCTCGGCCGATGTCGACTGGGTCGTGCCGCACCAGGCCAATGCCCGCATTCTCGACGCGACCGCGCGCAAGCTGAACCTGCCCGCCGAAAAGGTCGTCGTCACCGTCGACCGCCATGCCAATACCTCGGCGGCCTCCGTGCCTCTTGCGCTCGACACGGCCGTGCGCGACGGCCGCATCCGCGAAAACGACATTCTGGTCCTGGAAGCGATGGGCGGCGGGTTCACATGGGGTGCCGCGGTGATACGCTTCTGAACAATCGATTGACATTGAGCGAGATAAATCCCTTTCGGTCCCATCGGGCGGTATGATACCGGATCGCCAGATACCATTGGGGGATGGCCACATGACGAACGCTGGAACTTTGACGCGCGCCGACCTGGCAGAATCGCTGCATCAGGAAGTCGGCTTGTCGCGATCCGACTCGGCCGATGTGGTCGAGCAGATTCTCGTCGAGATGTGCGAGGCACTGTCGCGGGGCGAGAACGTCAAGATTTCGGGGTTCGGGACCTTCGTGCTGCGTGACAAGGGGGAGCGGATCGGCCGCAATCCCAAGACCGGGGTGGAGGTGCCGATCGCACCGCGCCGCGTGCTGACCTTCCGCGCCAGCCAGATGATGCGCGATCGCATTGTCGCGGCGGGATAGGCCCGAACGGCCCGCGGATGGCGGCAAGGCCGATGGTGCATTGCGCACCATCGGGGAGGTTTCGCGTGAGACCGGCGTGGCGCAGCATGTCCTGCGTTACTGGGAAGGCCGCTTTCCGCAGCTGAAACCCGTGCAGCGCGCGGGCAATCGCCGCTATTACCGGCCCGAGGACATGGCGCTGATCCGGCGCATAGACCAGCTGCTCAACCAGCAGGGCTATACGGTGCGCGGCGTGCAGCAGCTTCTGGAAAGCGAATCGCGGGCCAAGGACGATCCGGCGGCGATCCTTCGCGCGATTCGCGATTCGCTGGTCGAGGGACTCGCCTGGGACGACCGGGCCGGGCGGTGAGTTTTGGGGCGTAGGGCCGGTCGTGGGCCTCGACTTCGCTCAGCCTGAACGGAGGTTGGGGATATGGTCCGCTTCAAACAGCCGTCCAGGCCGAGCGAAGTCGAAGCCCACGCCCCATCGTCCGGCCAAGATCAGGCAGGCTGAACCACCCCGCCCTGTTCACCCAACAACAAATCCCGACACTCCCGGTTATAGGCGTGCGCCTTCCACCAGAACCAGCCGCCATTGCCGACGCCCCAGGCCGCCACGCCCAGCGCCGCCCAGGGCAGTCCGCGTGCCGCACGTCCGCCACGCGCCGCCACCCGGCCCGCCGCCAGGCCACCCCGACCGATTTTGCGCGCCGTCTTGGCCAGCCGCCCGGCCGCCTTGGCCTGCGACAGCAGCCCCGCGCCGCCGCGAAGGTCGCTGAACAATGCGGCCGGACCGACAAAGCCCTTCAGCTTGCTGACGACCTCCTGCGCCTCGATCGCCATGCCGGGCTCCAGCTGGCGACGCTGCGCGCCGGTCAGGCCATAGGCATCGCCGATCGCGTCGATCGTCTCGGCCAGGCTCTCGGTGCCGATGGTCAGCGCCTTGGCCCCCGCCTTCAGCGCGCGGCGGCGGATCAGCTTCTCATTGGCTTCGAAGGTCTGCTCGATTGCGGTGCGGTCCATGCCAAGTCCCTGTTCGATCATGCGCCATGAAGCCGCGACACGGGCCTCCGGTTCCGTCTCAGCGCTCGCGCGTGGCGAGGAAGCGGACCTTGGGATAGCGATCGGCGACATAGCCGACCTCCCAGGCGCTCTTGGCGAGGAAGACGGGGTTGTCGTCGCGGTCCTTGGCCATGGCCGAGCGGTTCAGATCCATGAACGCCTTCAGGTCGACGGGATCGTCCGCTGTGATCCAGCGCGCGGTGTCGAACGGCGCAGGCTCCAGCCCCGCCGCGACCTTATACTCCGCGTCCAGTCGCGACAGCAGCACGTCGAGCTGGAGCTGCCCGACGACGCCGATGATCCAGTTCGACCCGATCTCCGGGTAGAAGACCTGCGTCACCCCCTCCTCGGCCATGTCGTCCAGCGCCTTGCGCAGTTGCTTGGTCTTGGTCGGATCCTTCAGCGCGACGCGGCGCAGGATTTCGGGGGCGAAGTTGGGCAGGCCGGTGAAGCGCACGTCCGCCCGCTCCGACAGCGTGTCGCCGACACGAAGCGTGCCGTGGTTCGGAATGCCGATGATGTCGCCCGGAAACGCCTCGTCCGCGACTTCGCGATTCTGCGCGAAGAACAGGATCGGCGAGTGGACTGCGATCGGCTTGCCATGGCCGGTCGGCGTCAGCTTCATGCCGCGCTTGAACGTGCCCGAGCACAGCCGCATGAAGGCGATGCGGTCGCGATGCTGCGGGTCCATATTCGCCTGCACCTTGAACACGAAGCCGGTGACTTCCTTGTTGTCCGGCGAGACGGGCGCGGGCTCGGCGGGCTGTGGGCGTGGGCTCGGCGCATGGCGGCTGAGCGCGTCGATCAGCTCGGCGACCCCGAAGTCCTTCAGCGCGGAGCCGAAATAGACCGGCGTCAGGTCGCCATTGCGATACGCCTCGCCATCGAATTCGGCATAACCGGCCTGGGCCAGCTCGATTTCCTCGGCGATCTCGGCGGGCAGGGTCGGCGCATCGTCCACCTTGCCGTGAAAGGCGCGGCTGTCGCCCTCGGGACGGCTGACCTTGCCGGTGGTCAGGTCGAGAATGCCCTCGAACAACCCGCCCATG
Source organism: Sphingomonas sp. Sph1(2015) (assembly GCF_001970915.1). Lineage (NCBI taxonomy): Bacteria > Pseudomonadati > Pseudomonadota > Alphaproteobacteria > Sphingomonadales > Sphingomonadaceae > Sphingomonas > Sphingomonas sp. Sph1(2015). The sequence continues at coordinate 30,932 of NZ_MQUI01000022.1, read as the reverse complement.
CCGACCGGCCAGCTCATCGGCGCGACATCGAGCGCGAGGATGTCGGCGATCTCGTCGAGGAGTTCGAAGGGCGGACGGCCCTCGCGGTCGACCTTGTTGATGAAGGTGATGATCGGCACCGAGCGCAGGCGGCACACCTCGAACAGCTTGCGCGTCTGCGCCTCGATCCCGCGCGCCGCGTCGATGACCATCACGGCCGAGTCGACGGCGGTCAGCGTGCGATAGGTATCCTCCGAGAAATCCTCGTGGCCCGGCGTGTCGAGCAGGTTGAAGGTCACGCCGTCCTTCTCGAACGTCATCACCGAGGACGTGACCGAGATGCCGCGCTGCTGCTCGATCTTCATCCAGTCCGACCGCGCGCGGCGATTCTGGCCCCGCGCCTTGACCTCGCCCGCCAGATGGATCGCGCCGCCGAAATACAGCAGCTTTTCGGTCAGCGTCGTCTTGCCGGCGTCAGGGTGCGAGATGATCGCGAAGGTACGGCGGGGGGAAGTCATGGGCGGCTCTGTCGAATAGGGAAATGGCGCGTCCGAGCGCCCGAGATGATGCGCCTGTTACAGCAAATTGTGGCACAAGACAGGCCCCGGATTGCGGAGGCCGTTTCTCCCCCTTCAGGGGAGGGGTTAGGGCGGATCGCCATTCAGAATTGCTTTTTCTTTCCCTCTCCCCTGGAAAGGGGAGAGGGTTAACGAAGCTTGCCAGCCTGCTGGCTAGCGCAGCTTGGGTGAGGGGTTGAGCGAGCCTGAAGGCTCGCGCGGCGCCACCCCTCACCCAGCTCCGACTAGAGTCGAAAACGATCAACTCTGCTCACCCCTCCCCTTCAGGGGAGGGGCCGGGGGTGGAGCGCTTCCGCAAGCGAAACGCCCATGGCGATGCCCCACCCCAACCCCTCCCCTGAAGGGGAGGGGCTAAAACCGTGCAATGCTGATCGCTTTCAACTCTAAGCCTTTGCTACGCAAAGACCAAGTCTGCGCAACCCTCTCCCCTCAATGAGGGGCGAGGGACGGAAAGGCGTCGCTGAATGTCGATCGGCCCCTAGGCGGGGCTTACCCCGCCAGCGTCACCGTCATCTGCATGACCTTCTCACCGCCGACCGGCACGACGAAGACGCCGGGCTTGTCGGTGAACTCGCCGTCATACCCTTCCGGGTCGGCAATGCCGTGCCAGGGCTCGACGCAGACATAGGCCGCGCCGGGCTTGGTCCAGATGCCGAGCTTGTCGGTATCGGGGAAGGCTATGCGCAACTGCGGCGCGCCGTCCGCGCCATAGGTGACATGGCGGCTCTCGACCGGGTCCCAGACCAGCGCGTCGTTGGTGAACAGGTCGTCGGCCAGGTGCAGAACGCGGCCATCAAGTGGACTGTCGCGGCGGGCTTCAGCGATCAGGCCGTCGGGCGCGATCTCGCGGAGACGGGCGGGCTCGTCCTTCTCGAAGACGATGCGGTGGTCGACGCGGGCCTTGCCATAGGGCAGCGGCCAGGCGAAGGCGGGGTGGAAGCCGAAGCTGGCGGGCATCGGCACTTCGCCGCGATTGAGGACGCGGACCTCCACCGCGAGCGTCGCCTCCTCCAGCCGGAACTCCACCTCCAGCCGAAAGGCGAAAGGATAGGAGGTGCGCGTTTCCTCGCTGTCGCCCAGCGAGAAGACCGCGCGGGTGGCTTCGAGCGTCACCAGCTCGAAGGTCGAGTGGCGGGCAAAGCCGTGCTTGGCCATCGGATAATGCCGGCCGTCCAGGCGGATGCCGTCGCGGGTCACGCCGATCACCGGGAACAGCAGCGGCGCACGACCGGTCCAGAAAGCCGGGTCCGCGTTCGTCAACAGCTCGCGGCCCGCTGCATCCTTCAGCGAGGACAGCTCGGCCCCGAACGGATTGATCGCCGCCGACAGATGGTCGTTGGCGATGCGGACCCAGTTTTCCTCATTAGCCACGAAGTTGCGCTCCCTGTTTGGCGGCCGCCGCGACGATCTTGTCGGCGATGGCCTTCAGTTCCTCGTCGGTGAAGCTCTTCTGCTGCGGTTGCAGAAGGACTTCGACCGCGACCGACTTATGCCCCTCGGGCACGCCCTGCCCGGCGAACACGTCGAAGACGCGTGCGGCGGTGATCGCCGCCTTGTCGGCCCCGCGCACGGCGCGGATCAGTTGGTCGGCGGCCAGATCAACGGGCACCAGGAAGGCGAAGTCGCGCTTCACGGACTGCAACGCCGGGGGCGTGTAGGCCGGACGCATGAAGCCAGTCGCGCGCTTGGGCGGGATCGCGTCGAGATACAGCTCGACCGCCGCCACCGCGCCGTCGAGGTCGAACGCCTTCAACACCGAAGGGTGGACCATGCCGAACGCCGCCAGCACCGTCTTCGGACCCAGCCGCAACGTGCCTGACTGGCCGGGATGCCAGGCATCGCCCGCCTCGCCCATCACCTGGAGATTGTCGACCGGCGCACCCGCCTGCGCGAGCAATGCGATGGCTTCGGCCTTGGCGTCATAGGCGTCGTAGCCCTGCGCCTTGCCCGCGCGCCAGTTGCGGGGGCTCTTGTCGCCTGCCAGCACCACGCCGAGCGTCGGCCGCTCGGCCTCTTCCAGATAGCGGCGACCGATCTCGAACAGGCGCACCGACGTCGCGCCACGCTTGATGTTGCGCTCGGTCGCGGCGAGCAGGCCGGGGAGCAGCGAGGGCCGCATGACCTTCAGATCCTCGCTGATCGGGTTGGCGAGCGTGAAGGCGCCGCCGCCGAATGGCGCGGCCTGCGCCTCGCTGATGAAGCTCCACGTCACCGCTTCGTCCAGACCACGCGCGGCGGCGGCGCGGCGGGCGCGGCGCTCCAGCTTCTGCTGCGGCGTAGCGGTGGGACGCGCGACGCCGGGGGTGCGGGGGAGCGCAACTGGGGGAACATGGTCGATCCCCTCGATACGGATGACTTCCTCGACCAGATCGGCGGGGCCGTCCACGTCGCGACGCCAGCTCGGTGCAGTCACCTGCCAGTCGGCGGTGACGGTGAAGCCCAGCGACTCGAGGATCGCCTTCTGACGGTCGGCCACGATGGCCAGACCGCCCAGCGTCTCGGCCAGGTTCGGGTCGTAGGCGATGGTCTTGCCCACGACCGGCGGCTGGCCCGCACGGGTCACGGCGCTGGCCGTGCCGCCGCAATATTCCAGAACGAGGAAGGTCGCGATGGCGAGGCCGTCGTCCAGGAAGGCCGGGTCCACCCCGCGCTCGAACCGGGTCCGCGCGTCGGAGGTCAGCGCCAGTTTCTGGCCGGTGCGCGCGATCGCCTCTGGGGCGAAGTACGCGCATTCGATGATGACGTCGGTGGTCGTCTCCGACACGCCCGAATGTTCGCCACCCATGATGCCGCCGATGTCGTGCACACCCGCCGCGTCGGCTATGACAGTCATGCCTTCCGACAGGCTATAGGTCTTGCCGTTGAGCGCCTCGACCGTCTCGCCGTCGCGGGCCTGGCGCGCGACCAGACCGCCCGACAGCTTGGCCTTGTCATAGACGTGCAAGGGACGGCCGAGATCGACCGTCATATAGTTGGTAATGTCGACCAGCGCCGAGATCGGCTTCTGCCCGATCGCGGTCAGCCGCTGGCGCATCCATTCGGGGGCCTCGCCATTGGTCAGGCCCGACACGGTCTGTGCATAGAAGGCCGGGCAACCCTCGGCGTCCTCAATGCGCACATCGGGGCCGGGACCCTCGCCCGCCACTTCGGGCACAGTCGGCGCGATCAGCGTGCCGAGACCGGCGGCGGCGAGATCGCGCGCGATGCCGTGGACGCCCATGCAGTCCTGGCGGTTGGGCGTGATCGACACGTCGATGACCGGATCGTTCAGCCCCGCATAATCGGGGAAGGAGGTGCCGACGACCGCATCCTCGGGCAGTTCGATGATGCCGTCATGACCCTCGCCGATCTGCAACTCGCGCGCCGAGCACATCATGCCGTTCGACTCGACGCCGCGGATGGCAGCGACCTTCAGCGTCACGTCGAGGCCGGGAACATAGGCCCCCGGCGCGCCGAACACACCGACCAGGCCCGCGCGGGCATTGGGCGCGCCGCACACGACCTGCATCGGGCCGTCACCGGCATCGACCGACAGCACTTGCAGCTTGTCCGCCTGCGGATGCCGCTCCGCCGACAGGATGCGCGCGACGCGGAACGAGGAGAGCGCCTCGCCCGGATTGTGCACGCTCTCGACCTCCAGGCCGATACGGGTCAGCCCCTCGACAATGGTGTCGAGCGACGCGTCGGTGTCCAGATGGCTCTTCAGCCAGCCCAGGGTGAACTTCATGCGCCGACTCCTCCCGACAGCGTGGGTACGTCGAGGCTCGCGAACCCGTAATGCTTCAACCAGCGGATATCGCCGTCGAAAAAGGCGCGCAGATCGTCCATCCCGTATTTCAGCATGGCGAGACGATCGATGCCGCAGCCGAATGCGAAGCCCTGCCACTCATTGGGGTCGAGCCCACAGGCCTCGATGACCTTGGGGTGGACCATGCCGCTGCCCAGCACTTCCATCCAGCCGCCGTTCTTGCCGTCTGGGGACCCGCCGATGACGCGCTTGCCCTTCTCGATGGTGTAGCCGACATCGACCTCGGCCGAGGGTTCGGTGAAGGGGAAATAGCTGGGGCGCAGGCGCAGCACGATGTCGTCGCGCTCGAAGAACGCCTTCAGGAAGGTCTCCAGCGTCCATTTGAGATGGCCGAGCGTGATGCCCTTGTCGATCACCAGCCCCTCGACCTGATGGAACATCGGCGTGTGGGTCGCATCCGAGTCGGAGCGATAGGTGCGGCCCGGCGCGATGATGCGGATCGGCGGCTTGCTGTCCAGCATGGTGCGGATCTGCACCGGCGAGGTGTGGGTGCGCAGCACGCGGCGCACCGTACGCTCGTCGCCGCCCGCCTCGACCCCCGCCAGATAGAAGGTGTCGTGCATCGCGCGTGCCGGATGCGTCTCAGGGATGTTGAGCGCGGTGAAGTTGTGCCAGTCGGTCTCCACCTCCGGCCCCGTGGCGACCGCGAAGCCCAGATCGGCGAAGATCTCGGCCAGCTCGTCCATCACCTGGCTGACCGGGTGGACGGTGCCGAAGCTGCCGCCCTCGACCGGCAGGGTCATGTCCAGCCGTTCGGACGCGAGGCGCGCGTCGAGTGCCGCCTGCTCCAGCGCGGACTTGCGGGCACCCAGCGCCTCGGTGACGGCCTCGCGCAGGCCGTGGATCTTCGGCCCTTCGACCTGGCGTTCCTCGGGGCTCATCTTGCCCAGCGTCTTCAACAGCTGGGTGATGCGCCCCTGCTTGCCCAGCGTGTCGACGCGGATCGTCTCCAGCGCATCCAGCGCGGGCGCATCGGCGATGGCGGCGAGCAGCGGCTCACGCATTTGTTCGAGTTCGTTACTCACATGTCACTCCGTCGGCCGTTCTGGCGCCCCCGTGAAGGGCGTGGCCCGTTGGCGGGATTGCCCCTGCCGTAGCGGCTGGGTGGCCATGGGATCAATCCTTCACGCATGATCCGCGATCGTGACGGCCGCCATGATGCCCGATGTCACGGCAACCTTTCCTCAATATGTCATAGGTTAAGATTGCCTCGCGGCCCTTGGGAGGGGCCGTGCCATGCCCGGTACGGAACGCCCATCTTGATTCTCGATGTCTTTACCATCCAGGTGATCGCCGCGATCAGCCATTTCATCATCGGCGCGCTGCACCTGACCCCGGGCCTGACACGCCGGGACCGTGGCGGATGGGTGCGCGACTGGGGACTGGCGAAAATCCTGATCGGCCTGGCCAACGGGCTGTCGCTGCTCTTCGACGGCTCCAACGCGATGCCGGTCGAACGCCTGCTCAACCTGACCCTGGTGATCGGCCTCGCCCTGAGCATCCGCAGCACCGCGACCATCAGCGGCCGGACGCCGCCGCGCCTCCTGATGCTGCTGTTCGGGGCAACCGGAGCGGCGCTGGTCGCGCTCCTGCTGTTTGATCCCCATGACGTCCGCTGGACCGTGGCGGCGATGGGCATGGCCCGAACGCTGTGCCTGTTGTCGCTCACCTGGCTGGTGACCGGCATCGCCCGGCGGGAGGGGCTGAAGACCGCCTGGATCATGGCGGGCATCTTCGCCCTCTCGACGATGGCCTTCCTCCTGAACATGGCGCTGAACCTGATCGGATTCACCTTTACCGACTGGCAGGCCCAAACCGATCCGATAGCGCATTGGGCGGTCGGCATCGCGATCATCATGGTGACGCTGACCCATTTCTCGCTGCTGCTGATCGAGTCCGAGCGCACCCAGCGCGAACTGCGCGAACAGGCCTGTCGCGACAGCCTGACCGGCGCGCTGAACCGCTTCGGACTGGACCAGAACCGGATCGCCATGCACGGCCCGGTCGCCCTGCTGCTGATCGATATCGATCATTTCAAGGCGCTCAACGACACGAAAGGTCATGCGGCCGGGGACTTGGTGCTGCGCCTGCTGGTCGACCTGGCCCAGGCCGAACTGGGCGCACGGGGACAGGTGGTTCGGATCGGAGGCGACGAGTTTCTCTGCGTCCTGCCCGCCGCCAGCCATGCCGAGGCAGACCTGCTGCGCAAGGCCCTGTCCCAACGTTTCGACCGTGCGGTGATCGCCGCCGTCGATTCGCCCTATCCGCCGTCGCTGAGCATCGGCCTTGCGACCGGATCGGCGGACAAGGGACTCGACCGGCTGATCCGGCAGGCGGACGAGGCGATGTATGCCATCAAGCGGGTCCGCCATGCGCGACGCCCGCACGCGCAAGCCGCCTGACCCGATCTCTCGAAGCGCGCCATGGGCAAGGGCGGGCGGCCGGTTGGCGGCCCGCCCTGCTCGGTCGGATCGACATTCACCTTTTCCTCCCCTTGCAGGGAAGGAATGAAAGGGGTGGCCGGATGTCGATCCGTCCTCGCCTCACGCGTCAGAGCGCCTTGGCCGACCCCGGCGTGTTGACGCCCATCGATTGCAGATACCGCTTGATGTTGCGCGCCGCCTGACGGAGCCGCTGCTCGTTCTCGACCAGCGCGATGCGGACGAAGCCCTCGCCATTCTCGCCGTAGCCGACGCCCGGCGCAACCGCGACCTTCGCCTCGGTCAGCAGTTGCTTGGAGAATTCCAGGCTGCCCAGATGCGCGAGCGCGGGGGGCAAGGGCGCCCAGGCGAACATCGAGGCCTTGGGGCTCGGAATGTCCCAGCCCGCCCGGCCGAAGCTCTCGACCAGCACGTCGCGACGCTTGTGATAGAGCTGGCGGTTCCGCTCGACGATATCCTGCGGCCCGTTCAGTGCGGCGCAGGCGGCCGCCTGGATCGGGGTGAAGGCGCCGTAGTCGAGATAGGACTTCACCCGCGTCATCGCGGCGATCAGCTTCTTGTTGCCGACCGCGAAGCCGATGCGCCAGCCCGCCATCGAATAGGTCTTGGACAGCGAGGTGAACTCGACCGCGACGTCCTTGCCGCCCTTGACCTGAAGGATCGAAGGCGTCGGATTGCCGTCATAATAAAGCTCGGAATAAGCGAGGTCGCTCAGCACCCACAGCTCATGCTTCTTCGCGAACGCCACGAGGCGCTCGTAAAAGGCCAGGTCCACCGTCTCGGCGGTCGGGTTGGACGGGTAATTGACCACCAGCACCGAGGGGCGCGGCACGGTGAAGTGCATCGCCCGCTCCAGGCTCTCGAAATAGGCCTCGTCCGGCGTGGTCGGCACCGCGCGGATCGTCGCACCCGCGATGATGAAGCCGAAGGTGTGGATCGGATAGGAGGGATTGGGCGCCAGGATCACGTCGCCCGGCGCGGTGATCGCGGTGGCGAGGCTGGCCAGCCCTTCCTTTGACCCCATGGTGACGACCACCTCGGTCTCGGGATCGAGATCGACGCCGAAGCGGCGGCCATAATAATTGGCCTGGGCACGGCGCAGGCCGGGGATGCCCTTGGACTGGGAATAGCCATGCGCGTCGGGCTTCTGGATCACCTCCATCAGCTTTTCGAGGACATGCGGCGGCGGCGGCAGGTCGGGATTGCCCATGCCCAGGTCGATGATGTCCTCGCCGCCCGCGCGCGCCGCCGCCCGCATCGCGTTGACTTCGGCGATGACATAGGGCGGCAGGCGCTTGATGCGGTAGAACTCTTCGGACATGGGTCCCTCTGTGTAACGATTTGGGACCCGGACCTTAGCGTCTTTCGTTTCCCAACGCGACCCGACATGACGGCGCAATATCCTGACGCTAAGACGGGGTTATACGAACGAGAGGATGCGATGACGGCCCGCCCCGCGACAGTCCCTGCCATGCCTACCCTGGAAGAGTTGCAACACTGGACCTGGGTGATGGGCCGAGCGCAGCAGATGATGATGGAGGCCGCACTTTCGCCCCCGCCCGAGGGCATGCCGGTGGTGCCGGGCTTCAACGACCCCGCCACGATGGGCCGGGTCCGTGATTTCTGGTCCGATTCGATGAAGCTGTGGCAGCGATTCGTCGACCCCGCCGCCGAACCGAGCGTGGCTCCCAAGGCGGATCGCCGCTTCAAGGCCGAACAGTGGCAGTCGCCGCTCTTCGACTGGATCCGGCAAAGCTATCAGGTCATCTCAGACCATATGCTGCGCGGCGTCGAGGCGATCGAGGGCGTCGACCCGAAGCAGAAGGAGCAGATCCGCTTCGCCGCGCAAGGTTTCATCGACGCGATGAGCCCGACCAACTTCCCCGCGACCAACCCCGAAGTGCTCGACCGGATCGTCGAGACGCGCGGCGAGAATCTGTTGAAGGGCTTGCAGAACATGCTCGCCGACATGGGTCGCGGGCAGCTGACGCACAGCGATTCGCGCGCCTTCGAGGTTGGGCGCAACCTGGCCGCGACGCCGGGCAAGGTGGTGAAGCGCACCGACCTGTACGAGCTGATCCATTATACCCCGACCACCCAACAGGTGGCGGCGGTGCCGATCGTAATCTTTCCGCCCTGGATCAACCGCTTCTACATCCTCGACCTCGCGCCCGAGAAAAGCCTGATCAAATGGCTGGTCGACCAGGGGTTCAGCGTCTTCATGGTGTCGTGGAAGTCGGCCGACGCGACGATGAAGGACGTGATCTGGGACGATTATGTCGCGGCGCAGGTCGATGCGATCGATACGGTGCGCGAGCTGTTGTCGGTCGAGGCGGTACACAGCGTCGGTTATTGCGTGGCCGGCACGACGCTGGCCGCGACGCTCGCCTATCTCTCCGCGAAGGGCGAGGCGGCGAAGGTCGCCAGCGCCACCTTCTTCACCGCGCAGGTCGATTTCTCCAAGGCGGGCGAGCTGCTGCACTTCGTCGATGACGAGCAGTTGAAGCTGATCGCGTCCCTGTCGCCCGAGGGGTATCTGGACGGGCGCTATCTGGCGATGACGTTCAACCTGCTGCGCGGGCGCGACCTGATCTGGAATTACGTCACCAACAACTATCTGCTGGGGCGCGATTATGTGCCGTTCGACCTGCTCCACTGGAATGGCGACGTCACCAACCTGCCCGCCAAATGGCATCTGAGCTATCTGACCGATCTTTACCGCGACAACATGCTGGTGAAGCCCGGCGCGATGGCGGTGGCGGGCGTGCCGCTCGACCTGACGAAGGTCGCCACCCCCGCCTATGTCCAGGCGGGGCGCGAGGATCATATCGCGCCGCCCGAAAGCGTATGGAAGATCACCGAGGCGTTCACCGGCCCCTTGCGCTTCGTGCTGGCGGGATCGGGGCATATCGCGGGCGTGGTCAACCCGCCCGCCTCGGGCAAATATCAATATTGGACCAATGACCAGCCCGCCGCGACGCTGACCGAGTTCGTCGCGGGCGCGACCGAGACCAAGGGCAGCTGGTGGCCCGACTGGGCTGGCTGGCTGCGCCAGCGCGACTCGACCACTGTCGCGGTCACGGGTGCGCGGGTGCCGGGCGAAGGCGCACTTCCCGCCCTCGACGAAGCGCCCGGACGCTACGTCAGACAGCGTTAGTTTCGGTTTTGCTGCACCGCACAATAGACTTGATTTCGACAGTCCGAATCGCTATTGTGCAGCGCAACAAATCGGGAGAGTGTTCTTGGACAAGACCAAGCCGACCGTCCCCGCCGCGAAGTCGGCGGCCAAGCCTCGTCGCAGCGCCAAACCGGCCGCCGCGAAGACGTTGCCCGGTCTTCCTTCCGATCCCCCGTTCGATGCCAAGCCTGCGGCGGCGGCGCCCGTTGCCAAGACGGCGCCCGCGAACACCGGCCTGCCGCTGACCTCTCCGGCCAAGACTGCCGAGAAGACCGTCGCGCCGGTGGTCGCCGCGCCCGTCGCTGTCGCCCCGGTGATCGCCAAGGTGGCGAAGCCCGCTCCGGCTGCATCGGTCGCCGAGGCTCCCGCTCCGGTGGCCACGCCGGTCAAGGTGCCGGTCGAAGCGGCCAAGCCTGCCGAGGCCAAGCCGGAACCGGCAGCGCCCATCCTTTCTTCCCCGACCGCCGCGGTTTCGGCGGACTCAAAGCCCAAGGACACCATCATGGAAGCCACGAGCACCATCGAAAACGCCGCCAAGGACACCGCCGCCAAGACCCAGGCGATGTTCGGCGAAGCCCAGGCCCGCACCCAGGCCAGCATGGAAAAGAGCGCCAAGCTGTTCGAAGACATGATCGCCTTCAACAAGGAAAACCTGGAAGCGGTCGTCGAATCGTCGAAGATCGCCGCCAAGGGCGCCGAGACGCTGGGTCAGGGCGCGGCCGACTATGCCAAGCGTTCGTTCGAGCAGGTCAGCCAGGTCATGCAGACCCTGTCGCAGGTCAAGTCGCCGACCGAGTTCATGAAGCTGCAGTCGGACTTCGCCCGTTCGAGCTTCGACTCGATGGTCGCCGAGACCTCGCGCTCGACCGAGCACATGATGAAGCTGGCTGGCGAGATCGCCCAGCCGCTCAGCAACCGCCTGGCGGTCGCGGCCGAGAAGATGAAGACCGTCGCGTAATTCGCTGACGCTTTCCTTCGCGGGAATGAAGGGGCGGTCACTTCGGTGGCCGCCCTTTTTCGTTTGGGGAGATGCGGCGCGTAAATCGCCCGTGGCTTACCCTCCCCCATCCCCTCCCGCCTGCGGGAGGGGAGCGGCAAGATCAAAGGGTTCGATCAATCCGTGAACGCAGTCCTTGGCACGCCCCCCCCGCAAGCGGGAGGGGATGGGGGAGGGCAAGGTGTCTCACCGAGACCAACACCCCACTAGCGCCCCAAGCCCACACCCCCTACATTCCCCCTCATGTCGTTCTTCGGCCGCTTCTCCCCCGTCCGCGCGATCCGCGACCTGCGGCTCTTCCTGTCGCAGCGCCAGCCCTATGAACTGGTCTTCCTGATGATCGCGGTCGGGATCACCGGCTTCTTCATCTATGCCTTCGCGCGCGACGATTATGTGCCGGTGCCGTACAAGCCCGACATCATCTATGTCGAACAATGGCGCGCCGACCGCAGCGAAGCGGAGATTCTGGCGCAGCAGAAGATCGACTATGTGAAGAAGAAGCAGCGGCTGGCCGAGGAAAAGGCCGCCAACGATCAGCGACAGGCCGAATTCAAGAAGGTCGACGATGCGCTGAGCAAGTGGGGCATCTGATCGATCGTCGCTGGATGGGGGCGGCACTGGCGCTGGCGGATCGCGGCGTCGGGCGGACCGCGCCCAATCCCAATGTCGGATGCGTGCTCGTCCGCGACGATCGCGTGGTCGGGCGCGGCTGGACGCAAGCAGGCGGCCGTCCCCATGCGGAGGCGATGGCGCTGGCCGAGGCGGGCGAGGCGGCGCGCGGTGCCACCGCCTATGTCACGCTGGAGCCGTGCGCGCATGTCTCGCAGCGTGGCCCTGCCTGCACCGACCTGCTGATCGCCCACCGGGTCGCGCGGATCGTCGCGGCGATGGGCGATCCCGATCCGCGCACCGATGGCGCAGGCTTCGCCCGCGCCCGCGCCGCCGGGATTATGGTCACGACCGGCGTGCGCGAGGCCGAAGCGCGCACGATGGTCGCGGGTTTCCTGACCCGCCGGGCGAAGGGTCGCCCCTTCGTCACGCTGAAACTTGCCACCTCGCTCGACGGGAAGATCGCCCGTCCCGATGGTGAGAGCCGCTGGATCACCGGGCCGGAAGCCCGCGCCCATACCCATTTGGAGCGCAGCCGCCACGAAGCGATCCTCGTCGGGCGCGGCACGCTGGAAGCGGATTCGCCCAGGCTGGATGTCCGCCTGCCCGGCCTCGGGTCGCACAGCCCGCGCCGTATCCTGCTTTCGCGCACGCCCGAGGCGGGCTGGGAAACCATCCCCTCCCCCGCCGCCATCGCCGATCTGGCGGGCGTCGACCGGCTGATGGTCGAGGGGGGGGCACAGACCGCCTCCGCCTTCCTGGCCGGGGATCGGGTCGACCGGCTGCTCCTCTATCGCGCACCCATCCTGATCGGTCAGGGGCGCGCGGCGCTGGGCGATATCGGCCTCACCCGCCTGGCCGAGGCGCATGGCCGCTGGCGGCTGGCCGATTCACGGATGCTTGGCAGCGACCGGTTGGAGGTCTACGAGCGCGACTGATATGTTTACCGGGATCGTCACCGACATCGGCTCCGTCACCAGCGTGGAAACGCGCGGTGACACGCGGGTCGTCATCGCCACCGCCTATGATACAGGCACCATCGACCTGGGCGCGTCGATCGCCTGTTCGGGCGTCTGCCTGACCGTGGTCGAGAAAGGCCCCGACTGGTTCGCCGTCGATGTCTCGGCCGAGACGATCGGGCGCACCGCCGACCAGTGGGCAACCGGCCAGCGGCTGAACCTGGAACGCGCGATGAAGCTGGGCGACGAGCTGGGCGGGCATATCGTCACCGGCCATGTCGACGGCGTCGGCACTGTGGTTTCGGTGGCCGAGGAAGGCGGATCGCACCGTGTCTTCGTGTCCGTGCCCGCCGACCTCGCGCCCTTCATGGCGACCAAGGGATCGGTGACGGTCGACGGCGTCTCGCTGACCGTCAACAGCGTCGAGGACACCGAAACCGGCACCGTCTTCGGCCTGAACATCATCCCCCACACCGCCGCCGTCACCACGCTGGGCGGCATTGCGGCGGGCCAGCGCGTCAATATCGAGATCGACGTGCTCGCCCGTTACCTGCAGCGCATGGAGCATTATCGTGGCCGCTAATCCCGACGCCCTGGCCGGTCTGCGGCGCGGGTTTCTCTCCAGCCCCGAAGAGATCATCGACGAGGCGCGCAACGGCCGCATGTTCATCCTGGTCGATGACGAGGACCGCGAGAATGAGGGCGATCTGGTCATTCCGGCGCAGATGGCGACGCCGGAAAAGGTCAACTTCATGGCGCGGCACGGACGCGGGCTGATCTGCCTCGCCATGACGCGCGAGCGGGTCGACACGCTCGGCCTGCCGCTGATGAGCCCGAAGAACGGGACGCGGCACGAAACCGCCTTCACCATCTCGATCGAAGCGCGCGAGGGTGTCACCACCGGCATTTCCGCCGCCGACCGTGCGCGGACCATCGCGGTCGCGATCGACGCGTCGCAGGGTCCCGACTCGCTGGTGACGCCGGGCCATGTCTTCCCGCTGGTCGCGCGCGACGGCGGCGTGCTGGTGCGCGCAGGGCACACCGAGGCGGCGGTCGATGTCGCGCGGCTGGCGGGCCTCAACCCCTCGGGCGTGATCTGCGAGATCATGAACGAGGACGGCACGATGGCGCGGATGGACGACCTGGTGTCCTTCGCGCAGCTCCACAATCTGAAGATCGGCACGATCCGCGACCTGATCGCCTATCGCCGCCGCTACGACCATCTGGTCGAGCTGCAGTCCGAGGCCACGTTCGAAAGCGAATGGGGCGGCACCTGGACCGCGCGCGCCTATCGCAACAAGGCGACCGGCACCGAGCAGGTGGCGCTGGTCAAGGGCAAGCTCGACACCGACCAGCCGGTGCTGGTGCGGATGCACGCGCTGTCGCCCTTTGCCGACGTGTTCGGCGAGGCGGGCGCACGTGGCGCGCTGCTCGCCAAGTCGATGCGGATGATCGCCGAGGAAGGCTCGGGCGTGATCGTCGTCATCAACCGCCCGCGCACCGACGCCTTCACCACCGCCGTTCGCCTGAAAGCGGGCGAAGAGGTGCAGATCGATATGGAGGAACTGCGCGATTACGGCGTCGGCGCGATGATCCTGGCCGAACTGGGCGTGCAGGACATGGTGCTGCTGACCAACACCCATCACACGCTGATCGGCCTCGACGGCTATGGCCTGTCGATCGTCGGCGAACGTCGTATCGAAAATGCTGAGGGAGACGCCTGATGGCGCATGTGTTGATCGTCGAGGCGCGCTTCTACGAGCATCTGAACGACCTGCTGCTGGCGGGCGCGCGCGCCGCGATCGAGGAAGCGGGCCACAGCCATGAGACGATTACCGTCCCCGGCGCGTTGGAAATCCCCGGCGCGGTGGCGATGGCGGCGGATACGGGGCGCTACGACGCGTTCGTCGCGATCGGCGTGGTGATCCGCGGCGAGACCTATCATTTCGAGATCGTCTCGAACGAAAGCGCGCGCGGGCTGATGGCGCTGACCATGGACGGGCTGCCTATCGGCAACGGCATCATCACCACCGAGAACGAGGCGCAGGCCCTGACCCGCGCCAAGCCCGACGAAAAGAACAAGGGCGGCGAGGCGGCCAAGGCGGCGCTCGCCATGCTGGCGCTGAAGGGCCGGTTCGGGTGACAAGCCCGGTCCTCCAGACCGAGCGGTTGACCTTGCGGCTTCCCTCGGCGGAGGATTTCGAGGCCTGGGCGGCGTTCCACGCCGAAGAGGACACGATGCGCTTCCTGGGCGGCGTGCAGGCGCGCGGGGCGGCGTGGCGCAACCTTTGCACCATGGTCGGCGCGTGGAGCGTGCGCGGTTTCGCCATGTTCTCGGTGATCGAACGCGATACCGGGCGCTGGGTCGGCCGCATCGGCCCGTGGCAGCCCGAGGGGTGGCCGGGGCGCGAGGTCGGCTGGGGCGTGGCGCGCGCATTCGCCGGGCGCGGCTATGCCCATGAAGCGGCGGTGGCGGCGATGGACTATGCGGTCGATGTGCTGGGCTGGGATCATGTCATCCACACCATCGACCCGGACAATACAGGCTCGATCAGGCTGGCGCAGCGGCTGGGTGCGGTGAACGAAGGGCCGGCAAGCCTGCCCGCACCGCTCGAGAGCTTCCGCGTCGATGCCTGGGGCCAGAGTGCCGAGCAGTGGCGTGCCCGGCGGGGAATGCGCCCGCAATGACCGACATGCCGCCCAGCCGCTTTCGCGTCGTCGAGCGGGGTCGGCGGCTGGAGGTGATCGACACCCAGGCGGGCAGGACACCGCCTGCCCACCGGACGCAGGGACCGCGCCCGATGGACGGCGGCAAGCCCCGGTTCATGCTGCCCGAGAAGATGCGCTTCGATGGCGGCGGTTCCTGGGCGACCGATAGTTTCTACGATGCGAAGGGACCGCGTACCGTGACGCTGGACACGGGCGCGATGCAGAAGCTGCGTTATGCGGGGGCTGGCCTGGTGGCGCTGGTGATCCTTTGGGCGCTGCTGGGCTTTGCTATTCCAATCCTGTGGGGTGCGCCGATGCTGCTGATCAATCCCAAGATGCGCGAGACGATACGAGACCAGACGACGCGCTTCATCGATGGGTTGGAGAGTGCCGGATAGCTTTAGCTCCGTTCAGGCTGAGCGGAGGTAGAGAAGAACGCCCCCCGCCATGGCGTCGCCTTGGCGGAGGCCGGGGTCCAGGTGCCTCTAATCCGGTTGCGCATGCGTCGCGCGCCCTCGACAGCGCATCTCAACTGGACCCCGGCCTTCGCCGGGGTGATGTGAAAAAGGTCAGGTGAGAAGGGCGGGATAAACTCCCGCCCCCCCATGGTCACGCCGACCGCGCGGCCTCGTCGAGCGTGGGGTAATCGATATACCCCTCCGGCCCCTGGCTGTACCAGGTCTTCATGTCGCTTTCGTTGAGCGGCGCATCGGTGCGCAGCCGCTCAGGGAGATCGGGATTCGCCAGGAAGGTCCGGCCGAACGCGATGCCGTCGGCGACACCCGAGTCGATCGCGGCCTGCGCCTTTTCGCGGCTGTCATAGTCGCTGTTGAGGATCAGCGGCCCCTGGAACACCTCGCGGATCTGCGGCGACAGCTTGGGCACGTCGCTTGCGCCATAGGTGCCGTCCGGCCCCAGTTCGCGCAGTTCGAGGAAGGCGATGCCCAGGTCCGACAGCATCCTGGCGGCGGGCACGAAGACCGAGGCGGGATCGCTGTCGTCCACGCCCTGGCTGTCGCCATTGGGCGAGAGGCGTACGGCCACGCGCTCCTTGCCCGCGACCGAAATCACCCGCTCGGCGATTTCGCGGAGCAGGCGGATGCGGTTTTCCGGCGCGCCGCCATATTCGTCCTCGCGATGGTTCGCCCCGTCGCGCAGGAATTCGTCGATCAGATAGCCGTTGGCGGCATGGATCTGCACCCCGTCGAACCCGGCAGCCAGCGCGTTGCGCGTCGCCCGTTCATAATCGTCGAGCAGGCGCGGGATTTCCGACAGTTCCAGCGGGCGCGCCGTCTCGAAATCCTTCTTGCCCTCGAAGGTATGCGCCTGCCCCTCGGTACGGGTGGCCGAGGACGACACCGGCTGCATCCCCGTGACCGAGCTGTGGACCTGGCGGCCCATGTGCCAGAGCTGCGCGACGATCCGGCCGCCCGCCTTGTGTACCGCCTCGGTCACCGGCTTCCACCCTTCGACCTGTTCGTCGGTCCACAGGCCCGGCGCATAGGGCCAGCCCAGCCCTTCGCGGCTGATGCCGGTGGCTTCGGAGATGATCAGGCCCGCGCTGGCACGCTGGGCATAATATTGCGCCATGATCGGGGTCGGCACCGCCTCACGCGTGGCACGGGCGCGGGTCAGCGGCGCCATGAGGATACGGTTGGGGGCGTGGATCGCCCCGAAATCGATGGGGTCGAAGAGCGTTGGCATCAAAATGCAATCCTTTTGCGGCCTTTCCGGCCTGACGCAACGCAGATAGGGCGTTAAGGGACCCGATGCCCGTGTCTCACCCCCCAAGAAAAAGTGAACAGACGCAAAGCGATGGTCTGTCGGACCGGGGCGGCCCCAAGGCGACGCCGCCGCTCGCCTTCGCTGCGGTCATCCTGGCCAATGTCGCGCTCGCCTTTGGCCCGCTGTTCGTGCGCATGGCCGATACCGGGCCGGTCGCCTCGGCCTTTTGGCGGATCACGCTGGCCGCCCCCATGCTGGCGCTGGTCGCATGGCTGGGTCGCGCGCGGCCACGGGCGCCGGGTGGGACCCAAGCTGGATTGTGGATGCTGTTGCTGGTCGGCGGGATCGCCTTTGCCGGGGATCTGGGCGCCTGGCATATCGGCATCCGCCAGACGACGATGGCCAATGCCACGCTGTTCGGCAATTCGGCGACCTTCATCTTTCCGCTCTATGGCTTTCTCGCGGCCCGCGCCTGGCCGTCGCGGGTGCAGGGGCTGGCGCTGCTCCTGGCGGCGCTGGGCGCGGGGCTGTTGATGGGGCGAAGCTATCAGGTCGATCCGCGCCATCTGGTCGGCGACCTGATGTGCGTGCTGGCGGGCGTGCTATATGCGCTCTACTTCATCCTGATGGCGCGGGTGCGGATCGCGATGCCGCCGATCCCCGCGCTCGCCTGGTCGACGGCCGCCAGCATCGCACCGCTGTTCCTCTTTGCGCTGGCGCTGGGCGAGCGGATATGGCCCGGACACTGGACCCCGCTGCTGCTGCTGGCGCTGGGGAGCCAGATCGTCGGCCAGGGGTTGATGATCTATGCGCTGGGGCTGCTCAGCCCGCTGGTCGTCGGGGTCGCGCTGCTGGTACAGCCGATCGTCGCGACGGCGATCGGCTGGGTGGTCTATGGCGAGACACTGGCGCTGCCCGACTGGGTCGGCGTCGCGATGGTCGCCGCCGCGCTGGTGCTGGTCCGGCGCGGATCGACGAGTAGGGCGGTTGCCAAGCCGAACGACAGGGACGACGGGTAAGATGATGACCGAGGCTGCCATGACCGATGTTCAGGACCTGACTCTCGACGAGGTGCGCGCGCTGCTGGCCGACGGCATCGCGTCCAATGCCGCGTTCGACGGCTGGGGCGACGATGCCCGCGACATGGCGGCGGATGCGGCGGGCGTCGACCGCGACATTGCGCGACTCGCCTTCAAGGACGGCCCGGTCGCGATGATCGATGCCTGGTTCGCGTCGATCGACCAGGCGATGGTCGAGGCCGTGCCCGCCGAACAGGCCGCGCAGATGAAGATCCGCCAGCGCATCACGGCACTGGTCGAGGCACGGCTGGCCGCCGTCGCTCCGAATCGCGAGGCGCTGCGCCGCGCGCTGACCATCCTTGCCATGCCGCAAAACGCCGCCAGCGGCGCGCGACTCGGCTGGCGCACGGTCGATGCGATCTGGGCGCAGGCGGGCGATACCGCGACCGATTACAACCACTATACCAAGCGGGCGACACTGTTCGCGGTCTATGGATCGACCATCGCGGTGTTCCTGAACGACGAGAGCGAGGATCACACCGATACCCGCGCGTTCCTGGCGCGACGGATCGAGGGGATCATGCGGTTCGAGAAGTGGAAGGCGGGCATGGCCAAGCGGGGCGAGAATATGCCCAGCCTGTCGCGGTTCATCGGGCGACTGCGATATCCGGCGGTTTGAGGGATTCCCTTGGCCTTCGACTTCGCTCAGGCTGAGCGGAGGTCGGGGAATGGGCTGGACACCAAACCCCGTTCAGGCTGAGCGAAGTCGAAGCCCACGCTCCGAACCCCCGCACCCATTTCATCAACAGGTAATTGATAATCAATCGCACCGGCGTTATGTAGTCCGCATGGCGATGCTCAGCAGTCTCGAAACCCTTCCCCGGCGGCAACCGGCGACCGTGGCCGCGATCGACTGGACCCAGCTGGCGCTGCCCGAGGCGCGCCGTCTGCGCGAACTGGGTTTCGACGAGGGCGTCGGTGTCGAGGTGCTGCACCGCGCGACCCTGGGCGGCGGGCCGATCGCCTGCCGGATCGGCCGGATGACCGTGGCGCTGCGTCGCCGGGTCGCCGCCTCGATCCGCGTCGCGACCGGCGCATGAGGTCCAACCGAACGTAATGAACGCCGCACCGCTGGTTGCGCTCGTCGGCAATCCCAATGCCGGCAAAAGCGCCCTGTTCAACGCGCTCACCGGCGCGCGCCAGAAGGTCGGCAATTATCCCGGCGTCACCGTCGAGCGCCATTCGGGCCGACTCGTGCTGGACGATGGTCGTCCGGTCGAGCTGGTCGACCTGCCCGGCGCCTATAGCCTTGATCCCGGCAGCCTGGACGAACAGGTCACGCGCAACGTCGTGATGGGGTCGCAGGCGGGCGAGCGCCGCCCCGACGCGCTGGTCGTCGTGGTGGACGCCGCCAATCTCGACAATCACTTGCGCTTCACGCTGCAGCTGATCGCGCTGGGCCTGCCGGTCGTGGTCGCGCTCAACATGGTCGACCTGGCCGAGCGTGACGGGCTGACGCTCGACGCCGATGTCCTGGCGCGCGAACTGGGCGTGACGGTGATCCCGACCGTCGCCGTCCGCCGTCGCGGACTGGATACGCTGAAGGCCGAGATCGACCGGCTGGTCAGCGAAGGCCATAGCCAGCCCGTCGCCGCCGCCGACCGGATCGACGACATCGTCACGTTGCAACGCCGCGCGCGCCAGATCGCCGCAAGCGCGACCGTGGCCGAGACGCCGACGCGCCGCTGGACGCACATGCTCGACTCGGTCGCGCTGCATCCCATTTTCGGGCCGATCCTGCTGGTCGGGCTGCTCTTCATCATGTTCCAGGCAGTCTTTTCCTGGTCGGAAGCCCCCATAAGCTGGATCGAGCAGGGCTTTGTCTGGCTGGAGGCGCAGGTCGGCGCCACGCTGCCCGAGGGCTGGTTCCGCAGCCTCATCACCGACGGCCTGATCGCCGGTGTCGGCGCGGTCCTCGTCTTCCTGCCGCAGATCCTGATCCTGTTCCTGTTCATCCTGGTGCTGGAGGCGACCGGCTATATGGTCCGTGCCGCCTTCCTGATGGACCGGCTGATGGCGCAGGTCGGGCTGTCGGGACGCGCCTTCATCCCGCTGCTCTCCTCCTTCG
Source organism: Sphingomonas sp. Sph1(2015) (assembly GCF_001970915.1). Lineage (NCBI taxonomy): Bacteria > Pseudomonadati > Pseudomonadota > Alphaproteobacteria > Sphingomonadales > Sphingomonadaceae > Sphingomonas > Sphingomonas sp. Sph1(2015). The sequence continues at coordinate 10,802 of NZ_MQUI01000022.1, read as the reverse complement.
CCTGCGCCGTGCCGGGCATCATGGCGACCCGGACGATCGATGACGAGAAGGACCGGCTGACCACGATCCTGATCGCGCCGCTGATGACCTGTTCGGCGCGGCTGCCGGTCTACACCATCATCATCGGGGCGTTCATTCCCGACCGCCAGGTGCTGCCGTTCGTGGGGCTTCAGGGGCTGGTGCTGCTCGGCCTCTATCTGATGGGCATCGTCGGCGCGTTCGTCGCCGCGCTGCTGCTCCGCCGGACCGTCACCAAGGGCGCGTCGTCGGGCTTCATGATGGAGATGCCGAAATATCAGTGGCCGCAGATTCGCGACGTGGTGCTGGGCCTGTGGAGCCGGGCGCTGATCTTCCTGAAGCGCGCCGGGACCACCATCGCGCTGACCACCGTCATATTATGGGCGCTGCTGTCCTTCCCCAAGCCGCCGGAAGGATCGGGCATCTCGCCGGTCAATTATTCCATCGCGGGCCGCATCGCCAACGGGATCGAGGTCGCGGTGCGCCCGATCGGCTTCAACCGCGACATCGCGCTGGCCCTCGTCCCCGCCATGGCGGCGCGCGAGGTGGCGGTCGCGGCGATCGGCACCGTCTATGCCATCGACGATACCGAGCATGAGGGCGGGCAGAAGGCGATGACCGACAAGCTGAAGCGCAACTGGTCGCTGCCGACCGCGCTCGCCTTTCTGATGTGGTTCGTCTTCGCGCCGCAGTGCATCTCGACCATCGCGGTGACGCGCAGGGAAACCAACGGCTGGAAGTGGCCGGCCTTCATGGTGGGCTACCTTTTCGTGACCGCCTATGTCATGGCGGGTATCACATATTGGCTGGCCGTATTCGCCGGCCTCTAGGCAAGATACAGGACTGATACATGGCGGGCAGCGTCAACAAGGTGATTCTCGTCGGCAATCTGGGACGCGATCCCGAGAGCCGCTCCTTCCAGAATGGCGGCAAGGTGGTCGAGCTGCGCATCGCCACGTCCGAATCGTGGAAGGACCGCAACAGCGGAGAGCGCAAGGAAAAGACCGAGTGGCACACGGTCAAGATTTTCAACGAAGGTCTGGCCAATGTCGCCGAGCGTTTCCTGCGCAAGGGTTCCAAGGTCTATATCGAAGGCGCGCTGACCACCCGCAAGTGGCAGGACCAGCAGGGTAACGACCGTTACTCGACCGAGGTGACGCTGCAGGGCTTCAACTCGGTGCTGACCATGCTTGACGGTCCCGGCGGCGGTCAGGGTGGCGGCGGCCGCGGCGGCAGCGACTTTGGCGGCGGTGACGATTTCGGTGGCGGTGACTTCGGTGGCGGGTCGAGCGGTTTTGGCGGCGGGTCTTCGGGCGGCGGCTATGGCGGCGGAGCGCGCGGCGGCTCGGGTAATTCGGGCGGCGCGAGCCAGAGCGGGAACGGCGGCAATCGTGGCGGGTTCGGACAGGGCGGCGGCTTCGCCGACGATCTGGACGACGACGTTCCGTTCTGATCGGGCACGGTTTCCCCAAGGGGCGGAGATGGACAAGACGCCGGAAGGCGATGCGACGACCTGTCACGACGTGGGCGTAGGCGTGGCGGACACCCCCGCGCCCGCGTCCACGAGCAAGGCCGACCGCGCCGCCGTCATCCGCGCCTATGATCTGGCGGGCTATCGCGACAGCGGCCAGCTCGACGATCTGGCGGCCTTCGCCTCCGAATTGTGCGGCACCCCGATCGCGCTGGTCAGCGTGGTGGAGGAGGAAACCCAGCAATTCCTGGCGACGATCGGCATCGACGCCGATCAGACGCCGCGCGATACCTCCTTTTGCGCGCATGTGATGGTCGGGCGTGCCGAGACGATGGTCGTTCCCGACGCGCGCCGCGATGTGCGCTTTGCCGATTATTCGCTGGTCAAGGGGCCGCCGCATATCCGCTTCTATGCGGGTGCCCGGCTGCTTTCGCGCGAGGGCGTTCCGCTGGGCGCGATCTGCGTCATCTCGCCGGAACCCCGGCCCGAGGGGCTGACCGCGTTCCAGCGGCGCGGGCTGGAGGTGCTGGCCACCGCCGTCATGGGACGCTTGCATGACCGCCGCGTCCGGCGTGAGCATGAGCAGGCGGTCGAGGCCTCAGAGGCGCGCGTCGCCGACAGCGAGCAGCGGTTCCGCACCCTGGCCGACACCATGCCGCAAATGGTCTGGTCGACGCTGCCCGACGGCTTTCACGACTATTACAACGCCCGCTGGTATGACTTCACCGGCATGCCCGACGGCTCGACCGATGGCGAAGGCTGGAACGGGATGTTCCATGCCGACGACCAGGATCGAGCCTGGGCCCGGTGGCGGCACAGCCTGGCGACCGGCGAGCCCTATCAGATCGAATATCGGCTGCGGCACCGCGACGGCACCTATCGCTGGGTGCTGGGCCGCGCGCTGCCGATCCGCGATGCCGAGGGAAACATCACCCGCTGGTTCGGCACCTGCACCGATATCCACGAGCAGAAGCTGGCGCTGGAAGAGCGTGAGATCGTCAGCCAGGAGCTGAGCCACCGGATCAAGAACATCTTCGCGGTGATCTCCGGCCTGATCGCCTTTGCCGCGCGCAGCCATCCGGGCTTTGGCGGTATCGCCAGCGACCTGCGCGACCGGATCACCGCGCTGGGCCGCGCCCATGACTTCGTCCGCCCGCACAGCCCCCAGTCCCGCCCCAAGGCGCGGCAGGATTCGCTGCACGGTCTGCTCGGCGACCTGTTCGAGCCCTATCGCGGCGACCAAGATGGCGCGCGCATCCAGGTCATCGGCGACGACGTACCGGTCGACGACCGTTCGGCGACGCCGCTGGCGCTGCTGTTCCACGAACTGGCGACCAATGCCGCCAAATATGGCGCACTATCGATCCCGACCGGCCATGTCGAACTGGCCGTCCACCGCGCCGATAGCGAGATGGTGAAGCTTTTCTGGCAGGAGAAAGGCGGGCCGAAGCTGGAGGCGACGCCGGATCATAGCGGCTTCGGTTCGCAACTGGTCGAACTGTCGGCGGTCCGCCAATTGGGCGGAAAGGTTCGCCGCGACTGGCAGCGGGACGGTCTGGTCGTGACGATCGAGGTGCCACTGGCGGCGTTCAGCCGTCCGCCGGGCACGGGACCCTGCCGGTGACAGGGCTTGCTGGCGCGGGCGGCGCCAGCTCATGAATTACAGGGCGATGCCCAGGGGGATGACGTCTTCCGACGCGGCCTGTCCGGCCCCCGTCGCCAGTGCGGCGGCCGCGAGGATGGCACGTTCGCTGAACGGCTTGCGGATATAGCCCAGCGCCTCGATGCCGGTATCGATCTGTGACGGATTGGCGGTGACGAACACGATCTTGACGCCGTAATCCTTGGCGATGCGACGCGCGATTTCCGGCCCTGTCGCGCCGTCGCGCAGGTTGACGTCGACAAAGGCGAAGGTACAGCCCGGTGCGCATTCCATCGCGGAGCGGCTATCTGCCGCAATTCCGGCCACATTATAGCCGGCGTCGGTCAGAATGCGCTCCAGATCGAGGGCCACGAAAATCTCGTCTTCCACGATCAGGGCGGTTTGGCTCATGTCAAATTCCCGTCACTTTCCGGGTCAACACTCTTGATCCAGATAAAGTTCCGCTATTGTCATCATTTCACCGACGCAACAAAAACACGGCGTGTTCGGCCCGGAAGTTGGCCGCCGCCGCGCTGGTCGGTCGTCCGCGCGACAGGAACCAGCTGCCCTCCACCGTGATCCGCCGCTGGCGGACGAAGGCGCGGAAATCGTCGATCGTCACATGGTGGATATTGGGCGTGTCATACCATTGTTCGGGCAGCAGCGGCGTCACCGGCATCCGCCCGCCCCACAGCAGCGACATCCGCACCCGCCAATGCGCGAAATTGGGAAAGGACACGAAGGCGCGGCTACCGATGCGCAGCAGATGGTCGAGCACCTGGTCGGGCGCGCGCGCGGTCTGCAATGTCTGGCTGAGGATCGCATAGTCGAACCCCTTATCGGGATAGCCCGCCAGGTCGACATCGGCATCGCCCTGCACCACCGCCAGCCCGCGCCCCACTGCCGAGGCGACATTGGCCGGATCGATCTCCAGCCCGCGCGCATCCACCCCCGCCTCGTCGCGCAGCGCCGCCATCAGCTGCCCGTCGCCGCAGCCGACGTCGAGGACGCGCGCGCCCCGCGCGACATGCCGCGCGATGATCGCCAGGTCGGGGCGTAGCGCCTCGCTCATGGCTCGGCCCGCAGAAAGCCGTCGATCACCCGATTCATCTCGGGTGCCTCCAGCAGGAAGGCGTCGTGGCCATAGGGGCTGGACAGCTCGACAAAGCTCGCCGCCGCGCCCGCCGCGTTCAGCGCCTGGACCACGGCACGCGACTCGGCGGTGCGATAAAGCCAGTCGGTGTCGAAGCTGACGATGCAGAACCGGGTCTTCGTGCCCTGGAAGGCGTTGGCGAGCAGCCCGCCATGCTCCTCGGCCAGATCGAAATAATCGAGTGCGCGGGTGATGTAGAGGTACGAGTTGGCGTCGAACCGGTCGACGAAGCTCAATCCCTGGTGGCGCAGATAGCTCTCCACCTGGAAATCGGCATCGAAGCCGAAGCTCTTGGCGCCGTCCGGCCGGTCGGGCCGCGCCTGCAGCCGCCGCCCGAACTTCTCGGTCAGCCCGGCCTCGGACAGATAGGTGATATGCGCCGCCATCCGCGCGACCGCGAGGCCCGCGGCGGGGGGATCGTTCGCCTCGTAATAGGCGCCGCCGCGCCATTTCGGGTCGGCCATGATCGCCTGCCGCCCGACCTCATGGAACGCGATGTTCTGCGCCGAATGCCGCGCGGTCGACGCCACCATGACGCAGGCGCGCACCCGTTCGGGGAAGGTCGCGGCCCAGCTGATCGCCTGCATCCCCCCCATCGATCCGCCGACCACCGCCTTCAGCTGGCCGACGCCCAGATGGTCGAGCAGCATGGCTTGCGCGCGCACCATGTCGCGGATGGTGATGACGGGGAAACGCATCGCCCAGGGTTCGCCTGTCGAGGGGTCGATGGTCGCGGGGCCGGACGATCCCATGCAGCTGCCGATGACGTTCGAGCAGATGATGAAATGCCGCGCCGGGTCGATCGGCTTGCCCTCCCCCACCAGGCGCGTCCACCAACCGGGCTTGGCCGTCCGCGGATGGGGCGAGGCGACATGCTGGTCGCCGGTCAGCGCGTGACAGATCAGGATAGCGTTGGAGCCATCGGCGTTCAGCGTGCCATAGGTCTCGTACCCGATCTCGACCGGGGACAGCAGGCCACCACCGTCCAGCCGAAGCGGTCCGGGCAGCACGACATGGCGCGACAGACCGAAACGCTGGTCGTCGCCAAGGGTTTGCGTGGAAACGGAAGCGGCCATGGAGCGATATCCGCTAGGCCGCGATGCTTGGCAACGCAAGGGCGAGGCCGCTATGGCGGGTCCCATGACCGACCGCAAAGCTCCCGAACCGATCTCCTGGGTCCAGGCCATCGCGCCCTATGTCCCCGGCCGCGCGACGACCGATGACGGACGCAAGGTCATCAAATTGTCGGCCAATGAGAATCCGCTGGGCACCAGCGAAAAGGCGCGTGCCGCCTTCGCCGCCGCCGCCGCGCATCTGGAGCGTTATCCCGATGCGGGCGCGACCGCGCTGCGCGAGGCGATCGGCGCGGTGCATGGTCTCGACCCGGCGCGGATCATCTATGGCACCGGCTCGGACGAGATCCTGCATCTGGCGGCGGGCGCGTTCGCGGGGCCGGGCGACGAGATCATCCATGTCCGCTACGGCTTTGCGGTCTATGAGATCGCGACGCGGCGCGTCGGCGCGGAGCCGGTGGTGGTCGCCGATCACGACTATGCCACCGATGTCGACGCGATCCTGGCCGCCGTGACGGACAAGACGAAGGTCGTCTTCGTCGCCAACCCCAACAACCCCACCGGCACCTATGCGGGCGCGGGCGAGATCGCGCGGCTGCACGCTGGCTTGCCGAGCCATGTCCTGCTGGTCCTCGACCAGGCCTATGCCGAATATCTGGAGCCGGGCGAGGATGATGGCGGGCTGGCGCTGGCCGAGCAGGCGGGCAACGTGCTGGTGTCGCGCACCTTTTCCAAGATCCACGGCCTGGCCGCCGAGCGGATCGGCTGGGGCTATGCCGCCGCCCCCATTATCGACGCGCTCCACCGCATCCGCGCGCCGTTCAACGTCACCATCGCAGGGCAGAACGCCGCGATCGCGGCGATCCGCGACCGCGCCTTTGTCGAGGCGTCGCGCGCCCACAATGCCCGGTGGCTCGGCTGGTTCGAGGAGCAGATCGCGTCGCTGGGCAATGCGGGCCTGCGCTGCGTGCCGTCCAAGGCGAATTTCTCGCTGGTCCTGTTCGAGGGCCAGCTGACCGCCGAGCGCGCCTATCATGGCCTGATGGATGCCGGTTACATCGTCCGCTGGCTGCCCGGCCAGGGGCTGGGCCATGGCCTGCGCATCACCATCGGCACCGAGGATGAAGTGAAGGGCGTCGTCGCGGCGCTGCGGGCCATGGTGGACGCCGCATAATGCTGCCCTTCGCCCGGATCACCATCATCGGGCTCGGCCTGATCGGCTCCTCGGTCGCGCGGGCGACGCGCAAAGCCATGCCGACCGCGCGGATCACCGCCTATGACGCCGACCCGGCGGTGCGCGAGACGGTGCGCGCGCTCGACCTGGCCGATGACGTCGCCGACACGGCGGGGGCCAGCGTGATCGACGCCGACTTCGTGATCCTGTGCGTGCCGGTCGGCGCGATGGGCACGGTCGCCGCCGAGTTTGCCGACGACCTGCCCGGTGACGCCATCGTCTCCGACGTGGGTAGCTGCAAAGGCTCGGTGCTGGCCGCTCTCACCGAGGCGCTGCCCGGCGCGACGATCATCCCCGCCCACCCGGTGGCAGGCACCGAGCGCAGCGGGCCGGAGGCGGGCTTCGCCACCCTGTTCCAGAAGCGCTGGTGCATCGTCACACCCCCCGAAGGCGCGGACGCGCTGGCGGTCGAGCGAGTCGCGGAATTCTGGCGGCGGCTGGGCGCGGATGTCGAGCTGATGGCCCCCGACCATCACGACCGGGTGCTCGCCGTCACCAGCCATCTGCCGCACCTGATCGCCTATACCATCGTCGGCACCGCCAGCGACCTGGAGGAAGTGACCCAGTCGGAGGTCATCAAATATTCGGCGGGTGGCTTTCGTGACTTCACGCGCATCGCCGCGTCCGACCCGACCATGTGGCGGGACGTGTTCCTGACCAATCGCGAGGCGGTGCTGGAGATGCTCCAGCGCTTTTCCGAGGATCTGAGCCAGCTGCAACGCGCGATCCGCTGGGGCAAGGGCGACGAGCTGTTCGAGCTGTTCAGCCGCACCCGCACCATCCGCCGCTCGATCATCGACCAGGGCCAGGACGATGCGCGCGAGGATTTCGGGCGCAGCCACGAGGGCTGACGATCCTCCCCGGCACGGGGAGGGGGACCAGCGAAGCTGGTGGAGGGGGTTCACCGCGAGGGACGACCTGTGTGGAAGCCCCCCCTCCGTCAGGGCTTACGCCCTGACACCTCCCCGTGCCGGGGAGGATTCCAGCGCATTCATCGCGGCGTGGACCCGCGCCTCCGCTTCCGCGCGCGGCAGGCCGGGCGGGATCACCTCGCCGAAGCGCAGCGTCACCACGCCGGGCCGCTTCAGGCCCTTGCGCGGCCACACGATCCCCGAATCGGTCGCCACCGGCACCACCGGCAGGTTCAGCATCCGGTACAGCCCCGCAAATCCGGGTTTGAGCGGCGGCGTCTCGCCGGGCTTTACCCGCGTGCCTTCGGGGAAGATCATGATCGCCCGCCCCTGCTCGACCGCCACCTTGGCATCGCGCATCATGCCGCGCATCGCCTTGGCCGAGGCCGAGCGATCGACGACGATCGCGCCGTACTTGCGGACCGTCCATCCCCAGACCGGGATGTTGGCCAGCTCGCGCTTCAGCACCATGGCCGGGCCGTCCAGGATGCGTTGCAGCTCCATCGTCTCGAACATCGCCTGGTGCTTGGCCGGGTAGAGCGCGGGCGTCGTCGGCCGCGTCCCCTCCACCTTCACGCGGATGCCCAGGATCCAGCGCGTGCACAGCCGGTGGAAGGTCGTCCAGCCGGTCGCCCAGTGGACCACCGCATGGCGTCCCCCCACCGCCACCAGCGGCGACAGCAGCGCCATGATCGCCGATATCGGATAGAAGATCGCGACAAACACGATGTTGCGAAGAAGAATCACGCGCCAACCCCCGTCCAAAGCGCGACCCTGCGCAGGATCAGCTTGTTATACTCATTGACCAGGGTGCCGATGCGCGGCTCGGACGGCACGCCGTCGCCCAGCACCAGCACCTGTTTGCCGAGCGCGGCGGTCAGCTCCATCCTGGCGCGCGGCAGATGCCAGTCGGAGGTAACGAGCCGCACCGTGCGATAGCCGTGCTGGCGTACCCAGTTCACCGTCTCCTCGGCATTGGTACGGGTGTCCACCGCCTCGCCGCCCAGATCGATGCAGCAGGAAAACAACGCGGGCGAAGTGCGATAGGTACGCGCCAGATCGATCGGCCGCACGCCGGGCGCCACGCCGGTGACGAGCATCCGCTTGGCCTGATGCGCCTTCAACAGCGCGATGCCGCGGTCGATCCGCCCCGGCCCGCCGGTCGGCACCACGATCGCATCGGTGGTATTGTTCTCCAGCGGATGCGGCAGGGTCAGCATGAAGGCTGCGAACCCCAGGCACCAGGCGAGCGCCGCCAGACCGATCAGCCGCAGCATCTACAGCATCCGCCGCATCTGGCGCAGCACCGCCAGTCGTGCCGCCCCCACCGCCAGCACGACAAAGCCGAAGGGCAAGGCGATCAGCATCGCCATATCCCCCATCCCCAGCCGCATACCGCCCAGCAATTCCGAATCGAGCGCGCCCACCTGTCCCGCGATCAGCAGGATCGCTGCCCCGGCCATCACGCCGCCCGCCACCGCGCCGATCCCCGCGTCGAGCGCGATCCGCCGCTGGAACAGCCGCGCGACCTGCCGGTCGGTGGCGCCCAGCATATGGATGACCTCGATCGTGCCGCGATGCGCCTCCAGCCCGGCGCGCGCCGCCAGCATGACGACGGCGGTGGTCGCGACCAGCATCAGCAGGATGATCGCCCCCGCCAGCCACGCGGCGGTGTCGAGCAGCCGCCCGACCGGCCCCAGCCAGGTGGCATGGGCGTCGACCCGCGCCGCCGCGCTGGCCCGCGTCACCGCCTTGCGCACACGGGCGATGGCGGCCGCGTCGTCGCTGGTCAGGTCGACGTCGATCAGCGCCGGGACCGGCAGCCCCGCCGCCTCCGCATCGCTGCCCAGCCAGGGTTGCAGCATCCGCGCGAGATCCGCCTGCGCCACCGGCGTCGCCAGCGCGACGTCGGGCTGGGCGCGCAATACCCCCAGCACCTGTGCGGCGGCGGCGTCACGACGCTGCGCCTCGCCCTCGACGATCTGCACGGTCAGGCGACCCGCCATCTGCCGGTCGAGCGCTCCGGCGGCGCGCGCGGTCGCCAGCCCCGCCGCCCCGGCCAGCAGGGTCAGGAACAGCATGATCGCGATCACCCAGCTCATGACATGCGCGCCGCCGCCATCGTCCAGCGCCCGCGCCTCCGCGCCGGTTGCACGGGATTTACGCCCCTGCTTCACAAGCCGCTCCGCACGATCGTGGACGGCTTCGCCTCGGCACGGGGCGGCGAGGCGGGCGGAAGCGGATCGGGATCGACCAGACGCCCGCGCTCCAGATGCAGATGATGTGCCCCCGGCACCCGCTCGATCAGGTGCCAGTCATGCGTCGCCATCACGACGGTGGTGCCCAGCCGGTGGAGCGAATGGAACAGGTGCAGCAGCCGCTCGGCCATGGCTGGATCGACATTGCCCGTCGGCTCGTCCGCGACCAGCAGTTCGGGCCGCGCGATCACCGCGCGCGCGATCGCCACCCGCTGCTGTTCGCCGCCCGACAAAGTGGCGGGGCGTGCGGCCGCCCGTTCGGACAGGCCGATCCAGTTCAGCATCTCGCGCACCGCGCGCGCGACCTCCGACTCGGCCATGCCCGCGACGCGCAGGGGCAGCGCGATATTGTCCGCCGCCGACAGATGCGGGATCAACCGGAAATCCTGGAACACCACCCCGATCCGCCGCCGGAACCCGGGCAGGCGGTCGCGCGGCAGGATCACCGCATCCTCGCCGAACAGCCGGATGATGCCCCGGCTGGGCCGCTGCGACAGATAGAGCAGGCGCAGCAGCGAGGTCTTGCCCGCCCCGCTGGCCCCGGTCAGGAAATGGAATTGGCCCGAGCGCAGCGTGAAGCTGACGTCGCACAGGGTCTCTTCCCCGACGCCGTAGCGCAGGCCGACATTCTCGAACTGGACGATGTTCGCCATGCCTTCATGGCCTTGGCATGGGCGGGCGCGCGCTTCAAGTTCCGCGCTTCAATGCTTGCCACGCCTAGGGGCGGCGTGCTTACTGGATTATCGAAGGGGGCCTGACTGAATAGGGATGGCCCAGACCGTCCGTCGATCCGTCCTGTCCTGAAGTGCCCCATCGCATGATCCTCGAATGCCCTGAGTGCCGCACCCGCTATCTGGTGCCCGACAGTGCGATCGGGCTGGAGGGGCGAACCGTGCGCTGCGCCAATTGCCGGCACAGCTGGTTCCAGTCGCCGCCCGAGCCGGAGGGCGAGTCCGGGCTGCCGCTGTCCCCGATCGCGTCCCCGGCCGCGACGCCCGTCGAGGACATGGAGCCGCGCGTGGCCTTGGCCGAGCCGCCGCCT